>CALQBR020000009.1 GCA_943328865.2 Sphingobacterium thalpophilum | reverse complement strand
CAAGTGAAGGCAACGCCAAAATTGGAACAACTACATCAATCGCTTGGCACAGTCGCTTTTTTAATCATTAAGAATGACAGCCTTTGGTATGAAAATTATTATGATGGTTTCGATAAAGACTCTAAATCCAATTCTTTTTCTATGGCCAAGAGTGTCGTTTCGGCATCCTTAGGGAAAGCCATTATGGAAGGCAAAATAAAAAGTTTAGACCAACCGGTTGCTGACTTTTTTCCACAATTTGCAATAGGAAAGGCAGCGCGAATGACTGTTGGTGATTTGTCTTCGATGGCTTCAGGATTAAACTGGGACGAATCCTATTATAGTCCGTTTTCAATCACTACACGTGCTTATTTTGACGATGATTTAAACAAAGTCATACTCGGTTTAAGCGTTATGGAGGAGCCGGGGAAGCATTATAGATACTTAAGTGGAAATACCCAATTGTTAGCCATGGTTGTCGAAAAAGCGACAGGGGAAAGTTTAGCAAATTATGTTTCCGATAAATTCTGGAAACCTATGGGAGCTGAGAACGAAGCCCTTTGGCAAACCGATCATAAGGCAGGTATCGTTAAAGCGTTTTGTTGTATTGCTAGTAATGCAAGGGATTTTGGTCGCTTTGGTAAATTATATAAGCAATACGGCAAATGGAATGGTCAACAAATTCTAGACAGTGCCTTTGTCGCTAAGTCCATAACTCCTAGGTTTTCTGACTCACCTGAGTATGGATATGGCTGGTGGCTGAGCAATTACAAGGGTAAAAAAATAGGCTATATGCGAGGTCATTTGGGTCAGTATGTCATAGTGATTCCGGAGGATGAATTGATTATCGTTAGGTTGGGTCACCAGAAGGGATTTCAATCCACGACATCACCCCATAGCAATGACTTTTTTGTTTATATTGATGAAACTTACAAAATGATAGGGAAATGATAGAAAAAATAAATCTAGCAAACATCTTGTTTCTTGATATCGAAACCGTTCCAGAAGCTTCTGATTTCAATGCGTTGGACCCTGAAATGAAAGACCTTTGGGAACACAAAACCCAATACCAAAGAAAAGAGGAATACACTCCAGAAGCGTTCTATGATCGTGCAGGGATTTGGGCTGAATTCGGGAAAATTGTTTGTGTCTCGGTGGGTTATTTTACTTTTAAAGGAGATATTCGTCATTTTCGAGTGACCTCTTTTTTTGGTGAAGAGCGGCAGATTTTACATGATTTCAGTAACCTGCTCAATAATCATTTTAATCAGCCTCAACACGTTTTATGCGGACATAATGCCAAGGAATTTGACATTCCTTTTCTTGCCCGCCGTATGATTATCAATCAAATGCCGATTCCCAATAAATTGAATTTATTTGGCAAAAAGCCCTGGGAAATCCCTCATTTAGACACTTTGGAGCTATGGAAATTCGGCGATTACAAACATTTTACATCTCTTAAATTACTAACCAAAGTCCTTGGTATCCCTTCTCCAAAAGGCGATATTGATGGAAGTCAAGTCGGACATGTTTTTTATATAGAAAAAGATATCGACCGCATCGTTACTTATTGCGAAAAAGATACTATTGCCGTGGCGCAAATTTTTCTGCGTTTGCGGAGAGAAGATTTATTGATTGAGGACGAGATTGTTCATATTTAGTATTATCGTATTTATTGGAGGCTTTTTATTTTAAGCAAGGGTTTGGTTTCTTTATACCATTTGTAAGAAGATTTAGGAAGATTTAAAATTATTTCATTACAAATGCTATAAATACTACATTTACCGAAAATATAGATTATGGTTTTAAGTAGATTTTGGTTGGTTATTTTTGTTTCTTCTATTGTATTTGTTGTTTTCGGCTTGTTTTCGGGAAACAGCTATACTATTGATTATGTTTTGAATGGTAAAAAAGACGACCCAATTTTACTTTCAGAAAAATATATAGAACAAGTGCCTGCCTTTATTAAAGACAGCATAAAAAAAGCACCCGATCAAACGATGGTGATCAATAGAGATACCATTAACGCCGATACTACTTATGTTTTTAAAAATAAAACCGTAAAAATATACAGTGGTGTACAAAAATCTGACGGATTATTACCTACTTGTAAGAACAGTTTATTGGATTTAATTATTCCGTTGATTGCCTATTTGGCTTTTTTCTGTGGTTTGATGCAATTGTTGATTGACTCTGGTGCTGCCGAAAAGTTAGCCAAAAAATTGAGTCCTGTGTTTGTAAAAGTGTTTCCTACGGTTCCTAAAAATCACGAATCAATTTCTTATATGACGCTTAATTTTGCCGCGAATTTTCTTGGTTTGGATTCAGCAGCAACCCCTTTTGGATTAAAAGCGATGGAGAGTTTACAAGAAATTAATCCTGATAAAGATAAAGCTAGTGATGCACAAATTATGTTCATGTGTTTGCATGCTGCTGGACTGACTTTAATTCCAACGTCCATTATTGGATATCGTGCCGCTGAGAATGCTGCCAATCCTGCCGATGTAATGCTTCCTTGTATCATTACTTCTTTTGTAGGGACTATTGCCGCTTTTTTAATTGTAGGAATTAAACAAAAAATAAATTTCAAGAGTGCTTCACTCATCTTGGCGTTAATGACTATTATTGCCGCTATTGTCGGGTTGCTTTTTTATATCAATCAGTTGGATTTAATTGGCAAAAACTTTTTCACCTCCAATCTTTCAGGGTTAATGTTAATCGCTATTGTTGCTTTTACCTTAGTATTTTCTTTTATAAATGAAAAAAAGTTCTTGGCTTTAAACACCACCATTTTTGACGCTTTTGTCACTGGAGCTAATAATGGTTTGAAAACGGGTGTTACCATATTTCCTTATGTTTTAGGAATGTTGGTCGCGATCTCATTTTTTAGAAATAGTGGTTTGTTTGAAATTATCAGCAACGGCATTTCTTTTGTTTTTTCTAATATCGGAGTTAGCAAACAAATTACAGATTCTTTGCCTGTTGCGATGTTAAGACCATTTAGTTCTGGCGGTTCACGTGGTTTTATGATTGATTCTATGCGTACTTTTGGACCAGATTCTTTCACCGGAAGGTTGAGTTGTATTTTTCAATGTAGTGCTGAAACTACTTTTTACGTGATTGCTGTTTATTTTGGATCTGTAAAAATAAAGAATACACGTTATGTTCTTGGAACGATGCTCTTGGTAGATCTAATATGTGTTATTGCTGCTATTTTAGTGGCGAGTTGGTTTTTTTAAACAGCTATGAATTGGAATACCATTACCAATTTGTAGGCGTTTTATGAGGGATAAGAAAATAGCTGAATCTTACTAGAGTGCCACACGAAAGGATTCGTGCGATAGTTGTTGGCATTTTGAAGAAAAGAACAAGAATAACAAATAAATCTATATTAAATGAAGAATCTAATTATTTTAATTCTAGCTACTCTTACAATAGTTTCTTGTAAAAATAATGAAGAACCTAAAAATGGAGTGATTCAAGAATTACCAAAACCAAAACCCAAATCTGAATCGACCCAAAAGTTAATAGACCTTTATGATAAAATGGATGGGATTTTGTATGCTGATATAAAAGGCGACATGTTTCTTGTGATAGCAATTATTTCAAAAGAAGAAGGTCAAAAATTAAGTGATAGAATATTAGGTGAATTGAAAAAAATTGACGCAGATATTAAAACCGTTATTGTTTACGATGATAAATATAACATTCAAGGAAAATCAGAAAAGTAATAATAAACTCTTTAAAATAGAACAAAATAAATTATCAATATGAAAGTAACGTCTTTACAAGAAATATCAAAGATGGATAGTTTTGCATTAACTTCAGTTCTTGATTACTGGAAAGATTATGAGCATAAAAGTGTTCTACTTGCATATGCAGAATTGAAAAGAAGAAATTACTCTATCCCTTCAAGTTTATTAAACAAACAAGTTCAATTTTCAGAAAGGAATAACGGCCAAAACATTGAGCATCTTTTAGGCGTTACAATGAAAGAAATGGGATTTAATTCCTATGATGAATATTTTTATAAAGAGTTTCCAAAAAAAGCATTAACAGAAGAACAAATAAAAGTAGAGTTAGAAAAGGAATCAAAATTAGATTCGGGTGTAATAAACCAAAATAATATTTTATCTGCTGGTAGAGCAATTAAAAATGTTGTTTCTTTGATAGTTGTAATGTTTGTATTTACTGTTTTTGCTGCTATTATTGCAAACACTTCAAGAGATGTGAATACAATCAAATATGCATATATATTTATTGCACTTTTAAGTTTAATTTGCAGCACAATAATTTTAGTTAAACTTTATTCTGCTGGTGACAATTTGGTAAAATCTGTTAAATAAGATTAACTATCTGGTCCTAAAACAAGTTTAAACCCCGACCGCTCGGATTTGAAATGATTAGGTTTATGAGTACGAGTGTGACACTCGCGCAAGTCTAAATAATTTTATAATATATAATTAAAATTATGAGAAAAGAAATGAGAAAATACATAGACACTTTCAAAGACATGCTATTCAAAGAAAAAATGGCAAATAATGAAATAAGATTAACAATAGAAAAGAACGGGTTTGAAATCAAAGACATCTATGATGTGGAAAATGTAAAAGGCGTTTTTGGTGCCATGAAACTAAACAGTGTCATACCAATTTTCTTATATGAAGCCGTTGATTCCGAATTGGAAAATCCTGGCGGAACTATTATCTTTTCGACTGACTTGAATTCTACATTGGCAAACGCCGAAGGTTTTTTTGATAAAGTTAGATTTTTCTTCCAAAGCAAATGGGAAACATTCTTAAATAGATTAAATGTTAGCTCCAGGCTTAAAGAAATATTGTTAAAGAAATATAAACTTCCTGGATATACTATGGGTAAAAACTTTGGATCTTCTTTTACCGGTAAAAACGGCATTCCTTTCGATGAAAACTCTTTTACTATTGATATAGCAGGCGTTGATTCTGACGCTCTGAAATTGATGGCGACTGAAATATGCAGAGAATTTAAGCAAGAAGTCGTAATGGTTAGAGACTTTAATAAAAATGCGACAAAAGTTTATTTTGTTAACGATCTACAAGCATAAAAATCTTTATCATTATTGATATTTTTATAAAAGAGACTTCGGTCTCTTTTTTATTTATAGAAAATAATATATACACTATGGAAAAGAAAGCTATTTCTATTTCAAAAAAATAAATAGAGCGATATAATGTTCGACGCGATAAAAACGCTTTCACCTAAGCAGAGATTCTTGGGACTAGTCATCGTAGCCTTGATATCCGCCGCGACTTCGCTGGGAACCGCATATATGAGCGGGTCTGACTGCACCGATGTTTCTGAAAAGTACACAAAGTCTGTGGAAAACTATACAAAGTCTATAGAGAATTACAACAAGCTGGTGGATATAACCGACGAGACTCAGCGAAAGTACTTGAAAGCAAGACAAGACATGATACTTATACAGGAAAAGCTAAAGGAAATATCAGAAATCGTAGGCAAAGAAACAAAGACGAGCATTAGAAAAGATGCTTTAGAATCAGACTCAGACTCAGACGGTGTTTTAGACAAATACGACAAATGTCCAAGTATAAAAGGAAATTCGGCAAATGGTGGCTGTCCTAATGCAGATATAAAAGACTCGAGTGTGGTTGAATCGTCGGACACAAGCTATCATTTACAAGATGTAAAGTCAGAAGTCGTGATAGTCAAAACCAAAACAAAGCAAGCCAAAAAAGCAAAGGCTTTGATAGATTCTTTGATACAGATTACAAAAAAATACGAAAAAAAGAAATGAGAATAAGAAAGTTCAGCGAGTCTGCAGACGCAGGCAAGGAATTCGAAGAGTTCGCGGACGCCAGAGAGGCAGGTGCGGAGAAGATAGCAAACAACGCTCATGAAAAAGGAGGCTTGGCTCTTCTTACTTGGCATCACTTCAAAGTGAAGCTGCCTTACTACAAGAAGGCCGCAGAGGGAAAGCTTGATATCGAAGAAGCGAAGACTCCAACTGGCGGTGGGCCAAATAAATCGCTTAGGTAGTGTGGCGGAAACACTTACCCTTATAAATTAAAAGTCCCTAATTCATAATGATTTAGGGACTTTTTTATATTGAAAAAATCAATTAAGTTTAGACTTTTTACTTTACGACTTTTAAACTTTCATCTTAATTGATGTCCATCTCAGGAATATCACCTTCAATAATCAATTCTGCTTCGGTAGATGCTATTATGTGTTCTACGGTTACACCCGGAGCACGTTCTAGTAGTTTAAAGCCTTTTAGCGTAATTTCTAAAACAGCCAATTCAGTGACTACTTTTTTCACACATCCAACACCTGTTAGGGGTAGTGAACATTTTTTTAGAATTTTAGATTCTCCTGCTTTGTTTACATGCATCATGGCAACAATGATGTTTTCTGCTGAGGCCACTAAATCCATTGCGCCTCCCATTCCTTTCACCATTTTGCCAGGGATTTTCCAGTTAGCGATGTCTCCATTTTCTGAAACTTCCATTGCGCCAAGGATCGTTAAATCAACGTGTTGTCCACGTATCATTCCAAAACTCGTTGCAGAGTCAAAAAAGGAAGCACCCGCTAAAGTTGTAATGGTTTGTTTTCCCGCATTAATAATATCTGCATCTTCTTCGCCTTCGAAAGGGAAAGGTCCCATGCCAAGAACTCCGTTTTCACTCTGAAATTCTACATCGATGCCTTCTGGGATATAATTGGCAACCAAAGTAGGGATTCCAATTCCTAAATTTACGAAATAGCCATCTTTCAATTCTTGTGCTATTCTTTTTGCGATTCCTATTTTATCTAATGCCATAATTAACTTCTTTGTCTTACAGTACGTTGCTCAATTCTCTTTTCATAGTTTTCTCCTTGGAAAATACGTTTCACTAAAATACCAGGGATATGAATCTGGTTGGGATCTAGAGTTCCGGCTTCCACCAATTCCTCTACTTCTGCAATGGTTATTTTTGCAGCTCCTGCCATACAAGGATTGAAATTTCTTGCAGTCCCTTTGAAGATAAGATTTCCAGCGGTGTCTCCTTTCCAAGCTTTTACGATTGAAAAATCGGCTTTGAAAGCATGCTCCATAACATGCATTTTACCGTTAAATTCTCTGGTTTCTTTTCCAATAGCCACTTCGGTTCCAAAACCAGCAGGTGTAAAAAATGCTGGTATTCCAGCTTGTGCAGCTCGACATCTTTCGGCTAAGGTGCCTTGAGGAATCAATTCTACATCCAATTCTCCAGAAAGCATTTGACGTTCGAATTCTGCATTTTCTCCTACGTAAGAAGAAACCATTTTTTTGATTTGCTTTTTATGTAATAGCAATCCCAATCCAAAATCATCTACTCCGGCATTGTTAGAAATGCAGGTCAGGTTTTTGGTACCTTTTTTTACTAATTCGGCAATACTGTTTTCAGGTATTCCGCATAGTCCGAAACCACCAAGCATAATGGTCATTCCATCTTCAATTCCTTGAAGTGCTTCTTGTACGTTATTTACTTTTCTGTTAATCATATTGTTAGTTGCTAATTTTCAGATTTTATATTGGTTATAAATAATTTAAATGTATTTTTTTATAATTCAAATTCTTCCGTACTCTGTTCTATTACAGTAGTATCTTTTACAGTGGCTGGTGGAGACCAACAGTCTACTTTTATAGATAGGTTTTCAGGTTTTTCAAATTCTTCTTTTGAAATGGTTAGGTCTTTATTGGCATAATTCTTTTTCATAAAAAGTCCCCAAATAGGTAATGCGGCAACGGCACCCTGACCATAAGTAATGCTTTTAAAACGTGCCGAACGGTCTTCACAGCCTACCCAAACGCCAGTTACTAGATTAGGAACCATTCCCATAAACCATCCATCAGATTGGTTTTGTGTAGTCCCTGTCTTTCCTGCAATTGCATTGGTAAATACATATGGATAGCCGGTTACTCTTTCATAACCAAAGCCACCTCCTTGAGTTCTTAATCGGGATCCGGTTCCTTCTTCGGTTACTCCTTCTAATAATTTTATGACAGCATATGCAATATCTTTATTAAGCACGTCATGTGATTCAGGGATAGGCTCATAGATTACAACTCCGTTTTTATCTTCTATACGAGTGATAAATTGTGGCTTGATATATACCCCTTGATTGGCAAAGGTGCTAAAGGCAGCGACCATATCGTGAACGGTGATTTCAACGGCACCCAAAGCGATCGAGGGTTGTACTGGGATTTTCGATTTTACCCCTAATTTTTGGGTTAATTCTACTACTGCTTCAGGTCCTATTTTATCGATTAGCTTTGCCGAAACGGTATTGATAGAGTTAGCTAATGCTTTTTTCAAAGTCAACATCCCACGGTATTTATTGTCAGAATTGTTGGGTGTCCAAGTTTCAGTAACATGATGACGTCCAACAGGAATGGTAAATGGAGAGTCGATTATAGAATCGCAAGGAGACATATTTAGTTGTTCAATTGCAGCTGCATACACAAATGGTTTAAACGTGGAACCTACTTGTCTTGCTCCTTGGTTTACGTGATCATATTGGAAATATTTGTAATTGATCCCTCCGACCCATGCTTTTACATTTCCTGTCTGTGGTTCCATGGCCATTAATCCTGATTGTAAGAAATGCTTGTAATAACGGATGGAATCCATTGGAGTCATTATGGTGTCTCTTTCGCCTTTCCAAGTGAAGACAGTCATTTTGGTTTTGATGCTAAAAGATTTGATAATATCTGCCTCATCTTTATCCTGTGCTTTCATCACACGCCATCTTTCAGAGGATTTTATTGCCTGATCTAAAATACTTTTTGTTTCTATATCAGAAAGGTTCACAAAAGGCGCATTTTTATTTGTTTTTGACTGTGCAAAAAATTCTTGTTGTAAGTTGGTTAAATGCTCTGTAACTGCTTCTTCGGCATTGAGTTGTAGTCGGGAATCAATCGTAGTGTATATTTTTAAACCATCTCTATAAATATCATATTCTGATCCATCAGGTTTTTTGTTGTCTTTAAGCCAATTTTTCATGAATTCACGAAGGTATTCTCTGAAATAAGTGGCAATGCCGTCTTTGTGACTCTCTGGTTGAAAGTTTAAAACAATAGGTTGTTTCTCAAGAGTTGCTTTGGCTGTGGGTTCTAAGAAATCATTTTTCACCATTTGTCCCAAGACCGTATTGCGTCGGTTTGTTACTTTTTCTAATCTACGAATAGGATTGAACAAAGAAGGGTTTTTGAGCATTCCAACGAGCATGGCGCTCTCATTTATCGACAAATCTCGAGGTTCTTTACCAAAATATACTTTCGCAGCGGAACGAATTCCTACGGCTGTATTTACAAAATCAGCTTTGTTGAGGTACATGGCTATAATTTCGTTTTTGGTATATTGTCTTTCCAAACGAATAGCAATAATCCATTCTTTGGCTTTTTGAATGATTCTAAAAGGTAAAAATCGAGAACCTTCGCCATGAAACAACTGTTTGGCTAACTGTTGGGTTAATGTACTAGCACCTCCACTTGTACCTACACTTAAAACAGCTCTCATGGTTCCTCGTCCGTCAATTCCTGAATGTTCATAAAATCGCTCGTCTTCTGTAGAAACTAAAGCGTCTACAAGGTGTTTTGGCAAATCCTTGTATTTTATTGAAGTCCTATTTTCGTTATAAAACTTTCCTATAGTTGCACCATCAGCAGAAATGACTTCAGTAGCGAGGTTTGAATTTGGATTTTCTAAATCTTCAAAGGAAGGCATCGAGCCAAAAAGACCCCATGAAGCGAATAGAAAAAAAAGAACCAATCCAATTAGTCCGTAAAAAAAGACTTTCCAAAACTTAGACTGATAGTAGGCAATGTCTTTTATTTGATTGTTGTTGTTTTTAGGGCCCATATTTTTTATTCTAATGTTTCAATTCTAAATCCAACGGCTGTTATGCCTTTTAAATTGGCTACGCCAACTACATTTCCAGTTTTTCTAACGGCTTGTTTAATATGTACTTTGTTTTTTTCGGGTGCCTTAAATTGGACTTTAGCTTTATAAAAAAGTTTACTTTCTTTTATATCCGAAAAACCATCGCCTAGCAAAGTACCATCGACATCGGCCATCTGGTATTCTAAGGTATCAATCTTTGTTAGGCCGTCAGGCTGTTCCAATGAAACAATCAGAAACAAATTGTTAAATTCATAACTGTCATCGGCTCTAAGATTCACAAACAAATTATATTTTTTTAGAGTGTCTAGTTTGGGGAGGTTGAAATCTACAACAAGGTCTTTGTTCCAAGCTTCTCCAACCGATTTGTATTCGTCAAACACTCTCTTTTTGTCGCAAGCACTAAAAGCAACAAGAATCAAAATAAAAAGAAAACTACTTTTTAGGTTCATTTTTATTAATAGGTTTTATTTTATTTTCAGCAGGTCTAATTCTATTGTCAGTTGGTTTTTTTCTATTGTCAGCTGGTTTTCTATCTACTGTATTTGCTTTAGTATTGGTAATAGCGGGTCTTCTATTCTCTGAATTGGTTTTGGTTCCAGGAACAATTACATTTTCACTACCTACTTTTCTTTTGTTATTTGGTCTTTTCTTTTTCTTGGGCTGATCAAATCGGGTTAAACTTTCTTGACCCATGGCGTTGTTGAAATCTTTTTCTGGAGTGACCGCAATTTCGATGGAGAAATCTTCAAGTGAAGAGACTTTGTTTTTTAATTTATTTTCAGCAATAATTTCTTTCACCTGTTCGATTTTCAAAACATGCCAATTGGCAAAATTATTGGTATAGGCAAACCACATCAATCCTTTAAAAATATCTTGTTTTTGACAAATGGCATCTCCTTTTTCGGTTACTAATTTAGTGTCAAAATCAGGAAAGCCTTGCAAAGCATCCATGTATGTGTCCAATTCATAGTTCAGACAACATTTCAATTTTCCACACTGTCCTGCCAGTTTTTGAGGATTTAACGACAGTTGTTGGTAACGGGCTGCTGAAGTGTTTACGCTTCTAAAATCTGTTAGCCAAGTAGAACAACACAATTCTCTACCGCAGGAACCAATTCCGCCTAAACGTGCCGCTTCTTGACGGAAACCAACTTGTTTCATTTCAACTCTAGTGCTGAATTCTTTAGCAAAATCTTTAATTAAAAGACGAAAGTCGATTCGGTCGTTGGCTGTATAATAAAAAGTGGCCTTTGAACCATCTCCTTGAAATTCAATATCGGATATTTTCATTTCTAGTTTTTGAGCAATCGCTAATTCACGAGCTCTAACTTTCATAGGCTCTTCTCGATTTCGAGCAGCGGACCAAATATCAATATCTTTTTGAGAGGCCTTTCTGTATATTTTAGGGACATCACTGCTGGTATGATTCACTCCTTTTTTCTTCATTTGGATTTTAACCAGCTCCCCAGTTAGGGTAACAATCCCTACATCGTGACCAGGAGAGGCTTCTGTAGCAACGATATCTCCAATACTTAAAGTTAGTTTCTCGGTATTGCGGTAAAATTCTTTTCTTCCGTTTTTAAAGCGCACTTCAATACAGTCAAATGGCGCCTCGCCATTAGGTAAACTCATATTGGAAAGCCAATCGAATACGGTCAATTTGTTGCAGCTATCGGTGCCACAAGTCCCATTATTTTTACATCCTTTCGGAGCGCCTCCATCACTTGTTGAACAACTGGTACATGCCATAATTTATATTATTGGGTTGTGATTTACACAACTTCGATTCTTAAAAAAATTGTCTGTAAAGATAGTATATTTTAAGTTTAAGTTACAAAAGTTAAGAGAAGCAAAAGTTTTATTAATTTATATGTTTCGAATTATCAATAGCATTAATTGTGGTGTTGCAGGTTGAAAGGAATTAATGATTGAATTTAGGCATATCCTATGTCGTAGTTTTTTTATTTGTTTTAACAATCAAAAATGATTTATAATATTATATTTGGTTCTAAATTAAAGTAGTATGAAAAAGTTGTTAATTTTAATTGTTTTGTGTTTAACTATAAGTTCTTATGGGCAATCCACAAATAATGAAAACAATAGTGGTGATCCAAAGCCTCAAATAGATAGTGTCACAAGAGATAGTTTGCATGTAAACATTACGCAAGTTGCTATTATAGACACTATAAAGCCGATTGTTAACGCAACTGCTATTCAAGAGATAGTAAAAGACACGATACCTCAAAAGACTATGAACAATAATTCTGAAGGCACTTTGAATGATCCTTCAGATTTTGTTAAGATTAATGATATAGATCAAAACAGTATTCAAGTGTATTTTGAAAGCGGTAAATCAAAATATAATTCTGAAGATTACAAAGGAGCGATAGCGGATTTTAATAAGGTTATAAAACTGGATCCAGATTATATCGAAGCCTATCTAAAAAGAGGCCAATCAAAATACAAACTAGAAAATTACAGCGGCGCAATCATTGATTTTACAAAAACGATAGCGTTAAATCCGTATTATAGTGAGGCGTATTATTTACGAGGAATTTCAAAATTTGAATTAAAAAATTCTACTGAGGCTTTATCTGATTATACAAAGGCAATCGAAATCAATCCAAATGGAAATGGTGAGGTCTATTATTTTAGAGGGGTTGTAAAAACAAAATTAGAAGACTATGTTGGGGCTTTGGCGGATTATACCAAGGCGATAGAGATTAATCCAAATGTAGCCAGTGAAGTATACTATTTTAGAGGAATAATAAAGACAAAATTACTCGACTTTAGCGGATCAATAGTTGACTTTACTAAAGTCATAGCGTTTAATGCTAACAATATTGAAGCCTATTTTAGAAGAGGTCAATCTAAATTTAAGTTACAAGATTACAGAGGAGCTATAGCTGATTTTACAAAGACGATTGAGTTGAATCCACGTTATATTGAAGGGTATTATTTGAGAGGTGTTTCTAAATTTGAGTTGCAAGATAATGAAGGTGCGATCGCGGATTATACAAAAGCAATTGAAATTAACCCGAAAGAGAGTAGTGAGATTTATTATTTCAGAGGCGTTATAAAAACAAAATTGCAAGACTATAGTGGGGCTATATCTGATTATACCAAAGCGATTGAAGCAGATCCAAAAGGGAGTGGCGAAGTCTATTATTTTAGAGGCGTAATTAAGACAAAATTAGAAGATCATATCGGAGCCATTACAGACTTTACTAAAGCCATCAACATAAATAATAATGATCCTCAAGCTTATCTTAGGAGAGGCCAATCAAAATATAAACTTGAAGACTACAGAGGGGCTATCGCTGATTTTACAAAAACTATTGAGTTAAACCCTAACGAGACTTTAGCCTATAATAATAGAGGAAGGGCAAAATATAATTTAAATGATGATATTGGAGCCGTCGCTGATTATTCTACAGCCATTGAAATGAATCCAAGTGAAAGCAATGAGTTGTATTTTTCAAGAGGATTAATTAAAATTAAATTAGAAAATTACACTGATGCGATTGCTGATTTTACAAAAGTTATAGAATTTGATCAAAATAGTATTGAGGCTTATTTCAAAAGAGCTTATTCTCAATATAAATTGCATGATCAGAAAGCAGCTATTGTTGACTTAACGAAGGTCATTGAATTAAACCCATATTATAGTGAGGCTTATTATTTGCGAGGGGTTTCTAAATTTGAATTACAGGACTATCAGGGTGCAATTGTAGACTATACAAAGGCTATAGATATAAATCCAATTACTAGCAGCGAAATATATAGCTTTAGAGGGAGGGCTAAATTTGATCTACAAGATTTTAGTGGGGCTATGGTTGATTTCACTAAATCTATTGAGATGAATCCAAGTGGCAGTAGTGAAGCATGCTTTTATAGAGGCCTTATTAAAGCTAAATTACAATTTTATAGTGATGCAATTATTGATTATTCCAAAGCAATTGAGATCGATGTTGATAATGTACAAGCCTATCTAAATAGGGGGCAGTCGAAATGTCAATTAGAAGATTATAAAGGTGCAATAGTTGATTTCTCAAAGGCAATTGAGTTAGACGCTAATGAAATCAATGCTTATATTGGTAGAGGTAAGTGTAGATTTAATTTAAATGAATATCAATTAGCGATT
>CALQBR020000008.1 GCA_943328865.2 Sphingobacterium thalpophilum | reverse complement strand
GTACAAAAGGCTCCGATTATTAAATCGAAGCCTTAATTTTGCGATTTTCACCAATTAAAATAACGCTTTAAGTCTATAAAATAAGCCTTATTGACAATCCAAGGCACATTGTTTTGAACAATATTCTATAGAACTGCCACCACCAAAGGCCCTCAAAAAAGTGTCGGCAACCAGTTCTTCGGAACTACCAGTTCTGAATGCACCTAAATCACTAAAGTTACCCCATCCATAATTAGGATTGAAAGAACTACCACAACATTTACAAGTTTTTAATCCATTTCCTGATTTGCGAATAGTTTCTTGTTTTTTAATAATTGTCTTTTCATTAATTGCATCACTATTTCCAAGTTCAGCGGCAATATTTAGATTCTTTTTATATTTAGATTTATCAACAGCAACACCTCTACCATACTTGTAACATAATGCAAGAGCATAAGTAGCTTGACCTCTAAAATAAGAAGTGTATTCACTTCCAAATCCCAACTCAACAGCTTTTAAGTAATTAGTATAAGATTTATTATAGTCTATAGATGTACCAATACCACTAGAATAGGCTTCACCCAATAAATAGTATCCTCCAGCAGAACCTAGTTCGGCAGCTTTAGTTGCATATTTAAAATAAAGTTTAGCATCATTTTTACAACTAGTAAGGGACATAAGTGCCATAGCAAAATAAACAACTCCAAGTTCCTCCTTTCTTTGATAATCACTATCTATTACTTTCTGTAAGTAAAAGCATCTTTCCTTTATATCTTCAGTCTTTAGAGCATAAACCCGCATGGCACTAACACAACCATAATCCGCTGCTTTTTTTTCAGTTTGTAAAGAAATGGCTTTATTAAATTCATATCCATTTTTATTATCAAAGATACAAACAGCCTTCCGATGGGTCCAAAACCAATCCCCATTTTCAACCGCATCTTCAATGCCTTTTTTTACAACATCAATCTGTTCATTTTGATTCATCACCTCATTTTTCAAAGCGATTACCCGCCAATCCGATGAATCCGTAAGTTTGTTAAAAACCTTAGCTGCTTGTAGACTATCATTTTCTATAAAATATGAAAAAGCTAAAAGTGCTCCTGCGTAGTCACTACCTAAATTATTGGCTCTTATTAAGCTTTCTTGTTTATATCTGCCTGTTCTTTTGAACATATTTAAAGCTTCCTCTATTAAAAAGCTACGATATTGAAAGACACCAAAAACAACAAGTGAAAATATTGCGATTGAAATTCCGATTCCTTTAATCCGTTTTCTTAATGATTTGGCTTTGATTGTTTGAGTATTTAAATAGGGAGGTGGCGGTGTCTTTTCGTTGAAAACATACTTATAAGGCATCCACTTATCTATACCTTCATACCAAATCAAAGTTTCATCAGTCAAATCATTTATTTCTGCTAATTCTTCTTTAGAATAGGGCCCCATTTGACTTTTGCCGTCTAAATAATAATACTTTTTCAACTTTATTTATTTAAAAATTAATTAATTTATAACCAAAAAAAATCAGGAATACAACTCCTTTATCAACCAATTCCCAAAACATCCACAATAGTAATCAAACAGTGATTCTTGACTATATTTATCGGTGATACCAAGTGTGAGTGCCACTAGTAGCAAAACATATCGAACCACTAGGAATAGAGCTAGAAGTTAAATAAACCTCTGCATCACAACTACTAAAATTATAGTTAAATCTCCTGCCTTACCACAAAATTGAAAATTATGAATCTCGCCTGAACCTTTTTTACAACCATTCAACCACGGGGTTGAAGTGGCTTCCTTCGTGCTTCCAAACAACGTCATTAATGATTGCCAACTTCACCACCAATGGAATAATATCACTAACAATATGTTCAATCATTTCGTTGGTTATTCTAGCTTTTGAGTTTAGAGTTTCTTCCATCATAGACGAATCCAAACAAGCCTTATAAAAATCAGATTTTTAGGTCTGTGGTTTAAAATGAATTATAGTAAACTAAGGTTTATTAAAACTTCTAATAATAATTTGTGCGTTTTGAGGCACATTATTTTGTCTTTTTAAAACATCAATTGCTTGACTTTCAGATTGACTTTCTAAATTTAAATTAGTACCTGATTCTGAACGTTGCCCATCACTATAAACTATAGTATATCGAACATAATAAGTTTGCCATGCCATATTTTCTAAATTTTCTAGATTAATTAATAATTGTGAACTTCTATAACAACCTTGTTTTATCTTTGTGCTTTTTTTACCTTGGTGATGTACCGCAATCATAAGCACATTTCTTACTATCGTACTTAACATTTACATAATATGGACATTTTTGCCCTAACATCTCATAATCAGGTTTAGCCATAATATAATCTGCTACAGCTTATATTCAGCTTTCAAGAAATTAGCATCTGTCTAATAATTTTCTAAAATGTTGAGTAAACATTATTTATAAGCATAGTTAATGAGTTTATTTTAAGATTAATAAAGTTGCACAAAAGGTATATGTCAATACTGAAATAATTATCAGATGGAAATATTTTACCACCAACCTATAATATTATATTTTACAATTGTAGCTTTTGGACCGTTCCCATAAGCAACGCCTATATCTCGAGCAGCTTTAATAGTTGCTTTTCTGATATCAACTTCATCTTTATAACTTTGCTTCATAAATTCAAAATCTCTGTTTTCAGTATCTTTTACGTATTTTTTAACCTCATTAGCTAATGCAACTGCTTCTGCATAACATTTAGAATCTGAAGGGATAGAGGCTAAGGCTTCGCTTGTAGCATATGTATCATGAGAAGCCCAAGAACCTCTCGCTTTTCCTATTGCCGTAGCACATTTATGATCATTAATGTCTTTCATTAAAGCTTGTGCTTTTGGATAACATGTCAAATCTGGCAAAATAGGCGATAGAACCTCTGCAGCTTCATAATAATTTTCTTGTGCCATTAATGTTGTAGCTTTTGCAATATAAGTTTGACATTCATTTTCCATTTTGGCTTTGTAAAAAATTCCTATCTTATCAAGGCACTTTCCATAACATGTTTTGCAAACGGCTGGCACTGATGCTAATTTATAAATGGCTTCATCATATTCTTTAATTGAAGCTAAAGCATCTGCATCTTTAATAATGAAATCACAATTAGAATTATAATATTCTATAATTTTTGATTTTGCCTGCTCTATAAAAGTTGTATATTTTGGATCTTGGTCCTTTATTTCTTTAATAGCATCTAAATAAGCTCTTGTCTCAGTGCTTCCAGCTCCTTTAGTTTGAATTACTGTAGTTCCAAAAAGTTTACCCTCAACTGCATCTCCTACAAGTAATGTTATTTCTAGATTATAAAAATAAATGGTAGGTGTAGTGCTTGAAATCTCTTTACCAAGTTCAGCTATTTTTGCTGTCAGAATAAATCTGTTATTGTTAGAAGCCCCTCCTATCCCAGCTCTTGTAACAATTCTATCAAGACGGCTTTTTAACGCATCTTGTGCTATAGGGGTTAAATCACCTAGATTATTAGGAACATAAGCTAAAATAGGTATTCTAGCAGCATCATCTGCACTTCCGAGATTATTCTGCGCTTTCAATGAATTTGAAGTTATCATCAAAACAGATAAAAAAAAGATTATTTTTTTCATTTTTTTTATTATTTAATATTATCTTTCTGTAATTTCTTTTTTAACCCAAGACGATCAACCCTCACAACAACCTTTCGCTGTTGCATTTCTTCGGTTTTTTTCACATTTCTTTTGATTTTATTTCCAATTCTCTCGTCTTTTAAGCTCACAAATTGCATATACGGTCCGCTATCTTTAAAAAAATCCGCAAAATAGGATTCATATTTACTTTCTGAATCAAATGCTAATAATAATGGACTTTTATTACAGTCACCAACACCTATCTTAATACCTTTAAATAGAACAGCGCTTACCGCATTTTTTTTGGCTTGCTCTGATGCGTCTGCATAGTTACGACCCATTCCGTAAGATTCTACCGTAACACTTCCATCCATCTCACTACCTAAACAGGAAACTTCATAGGTATAATCGGCACCTCTATTGTTTTTTTGTGCGTTACAACTTAATAATGGGAATAAGCATAAATAACACAAAGTAAATCTTAATTTTTTCATTTTTAATTTTATTATATAGCTTTGAAAACCACAACAACTCTTCCTGAACCAACTGTCTTAATAACTGCTGAAACACCTTTTAGATTTTCAGTAATATATTCTTCCACTTTTGCAGAAAATTTCTCGTAATTATTAGTAACCTCTTTACCTTTTCTATTTTTTACCTTGGAAGGAATTTTCACATCATATACTCTTCTCAAATCAGTCTGTTCTCCTTGTGCTTTACCTTTACCTAACTCTTCTATTGCTTCATCTACTAGTTCAGAAAAATTAATTTTTTCATTTTCAATTTTTAATTTCATAGAAAACAAAAGTGGCGTACCATCTGATAGTTTAATATTTTTAGGGATTTTAAAAATTACTTTTCCTGGCAACCCTTTCTCATCTCTTGAAACTAAAAATTTTTGGGCTTTAGACATAAAATCATTACAAACACTCTTTAATGTCGTATCCAAAAGATTATTAAATTTATCTCCTGAAGTTGACTTTCGTATTAAATCACCTGCCATTTCACTTGATGAGTTTGTATATGGATCAATTCCTGTCAAAGAAATACTCAACTCTGTTTCCATTCCTCCAGATACCACTTGTTTTTCAAAGCTAACTTCAAGAATAATGTCAGCTTGTATAGTTCTAGCCATCATTTCTTCTCCTGTTTCTTCTAAATCTGAGTCACCTGTCAAATTGTTTCTCATTACCTCATTATTAGAATTGGCGAGTTGAGAACCTATATCATCAACTTTAAATCCATCTCCCAAATTTGTTCTAATGGATTGAATTATAGTAGTATATTCTGGATGAAGAGAAAGCTGTGAATAATCCTTTATTATTTGCTTTTTACCTTGGTTATCTATAAATTCCTTATAAACTCCCAATCTTTTAAGCCAATAATCGTTGGGCTTAACCACAACAGTAATTGGACCTAAACTTTCACTAATACTTGCCATTGATTTAAGCTTCCCTTTGTTTTCTAAATCTTTTCGAATTTCATCAATTTTCAATGTTACAGTTACGGTTACTTTGACTAATTTTTTCTTACCGCCCGGAACCATGCCGCCTGGTTTTGAAGTATTTAATATTGCTTCTGTATATCCCAAACCATTTTTTTCTTCATTAATATAGTCTGTAAAAAAATCTAATGAACCTTCGTAGATACTTTTATCCGTTAATTTTTTTATCGCTGACGCACTTCCATTGGCATCATAACCTATAAAAATATAATTATACAAAGCTAATTTTCTAGCTTTAAATACCGCATCGGAAACAGTTTTTGCTGAACAAGTCACATCTACTTTAACACTATTCCCTATATTATCTCCCCATACCTCTAATACTTTATATTGGTCGGTTTCTTCCCAAACTCTTTCTTGAGCATTAGAATAAAATGATGTAATAATGATGCCTAAAACAATTAATAAATTAAATTTATTCGTTTTCATTGATAGTCTTTTTATTTTAATAATCTAATAAAATTAAAATTTGGTTCCGCTTTATCAGTTCCTCCTTTAAATGTTGTGAATTCAGGTGTTACTATAGGATTCCCATCTTTATCTAATTCTGGTTCTAAAGCAGCTCCTTCTCTGTTATCCCAAATAGGAAGCTCTTTATCTACCTTAACTTTGCCTATTTGTTTATATGTTGGAACTCCAAATTCATCAAAATCAGACATTAAAATTTCAAATGTTTGACCCGGCTCTAATCCTTCTTTAAGGCCAATTTGTGCAGTTATTGGTTCAACAGAATGTATAGGGGTAACAGGTCTAAATTGAACATATTCTTTTTGCAATTTAGCTAAAGAATTATCCATTGTCCTTTTCATTTGCAAATCGATAATTTGTTCTTCAGTTCTTTTAACTAAATATGATTCACCTAATTTAGAAGTAACCAGTGATCTAGAGGTAATATCCCCTACAAAATTCAATTTAAATGATGATTCGTTCCATGCTTTTGTTTTACTTGCTTCATCTACTTGTAAGTTAAAAAAGGTATCGTGGAACTTTTTTAATGTATCATCATTCCAATCAAGTTGGTACAAATAAGCTGTACAGTTAACAAAATACCCTTCTTTCCTTTTTTCACGATATATACTATCAAACTCTATCTTTTGTTTTTTTATAGATTTTGGAAGAACACTATTAACTAATCCTTCTACTATCGCTTTAGGCCCATATTTTCCACCTATATCTTCAAAATCTGATTGAAGTCTGGCTAGACGCTCCATAGGAAAAAAATTCATATTATAAAAAACTATATAAGTATTTGAAATTAATTTCCAATCTCTTAATTTCTTTTCACCACCCAGAAGATCTGATTTGGAATCATCAAGAATCTTTTTCGATGCTGAATTCCTTCCACGTTTTTTTATTAATTCCCAATCCATTTTGCCATCCGGTGTTCTATTATACCATGTAGCAACTATTTTTTTTGCAATTTTATTATCCTTAATATATTTGTCAATTTTCAGTTTAAATAACTCTTCATCGGAAGGTAAAACAACCGCTATTGATTTATCGTAATTTAAATATTTTACATTTTTATATTGTGCTTTTAATAATTGAAGAGAATTTTTTAGTGTGTCTTTTAAATATCCAGCGTCTAATAATTCCTTGTCTGATAATGATATCATATCAACATTAATGCTATTTATACCAATATCGTGCTTATTATATTTATCTGGAAATCTAAAGCTATTCCATGAATTCATAATTTGTCTTCTACTTGGTAATTCTTCTGAATCAGCAATTACTAATGTCAACGAACTTCTTCTATATGTTAATTCTTTTTGTTCTTCTTGTGCAAAACAGGAAGTAAAATAACCAACAATAAAAAATGTTAATAATAGGTTTTTTTTCATTCTTTTGGGATTAGGAGTTGTGTATTAATAATTTGTTAAATTTTTAAGCCAACTGAAAACTGAATAACAGAGTTGCTGTATTTCTTGGCTACGGCATCACTCCCTGAGTTAATGTTGCTTAAACCTAGGTTATATCTTGTCTGAAAGAACACTCCATTATCTAATTCATAAGCCAAACCTACATTTATTCCAAAATCAACCGTTTTTTGGTTTTTATATGTTATGATTTCAGTATCCGTGCGCTCTTTTGAATAGAGTAGAAATCCCACTTGTGGCCCAGCCTCGATATTTAGCTTTTCGGTAACGTATATCTTCCCCATTACAGGAAAGTTGAGATAGTTGTATTTGCTTCTGCTAAATCCAGGGGTAGCGTTGCCACTGTATCCTTGTCCAGAATATAAAAGTTCGGGTTGGATAGAGAATTTGTCCGAAACAATGATTTCAGTTAAAACACCAAGATGAACACTTGTTCTGTAGGTGTTGTTTGTTCCTTCCATGCCGTCACCTATAAAGTTAGATACGTTTAACCCTCCTTTAACTCCTAATCTTAATCCCTGGTCTTTTCTTAATTTTTGACCACTAACCATCATGGTTATGAATAAACAGCTAATTAGCAATATTTTTTTTTTCATAAGGGATTCTTATTTTAGAGTTATAGTTCTAACTTTATTTTTTTTTTAGTTCTTTAATAATTGATTTAGACAATTGTGTTGACTAAAGATCTTAGCACTAGGTTGTTTTTGAATATTGTTTCTTACATTTTGTAAGTTTAATTGTTATTATTTTACGAATATAAATCATAAAATTCAGTTAAAAATAACGACTTAGTTTGCGTGATATTTTCCTGTTTTAACGTTTATAAATGGCGATTATTCGATTTTCTATCTCTATTATTAGTCCTTATTTAGCTAAAGGCGACCTTTGTGAAAGTTTATAATTTGTAATGTAAAAACAAACTGATTGCTATCTATAAGAGAAAAAGCATTAAAAAAAACACCCTCCCACTTTTTCAGCGGAAGGGTGTTCAAAACCTAATCCAAACTTAACTACTAATAAACAAATGAATCAATTTAATTTGTAATAATTTCCTGTTGGTGATTCACAGTGTCCATCAGGAAATAAATACAAAACCATATTACTACCATCGTCAACCCTCATTCCTGATATTTTAGCATACTTATAACCTGGCTGAAAACTAACGTTAATAAAATTCCAAGGAATGGATTTATCCATAGTCCAAAATATTAACCCATAGGTATTTAATTTGGACATATAATCATACGTGAAATTTAGAGTATATTGACCCGCATCCGAACAACTCCAAGTTTTTTCCATCATAAACTTTTCTACATTTCTTTCATCGGCTACATTAACTCTTTGAGCAAATGACAGATTAAAAGAAAACATAAGAATTAAAAATGTTCTATTGAAAATAACTAATAATCTGTATTGTTTCATAATATATTATGTTTTGAGTTATTTGAAAGATAATTTAAATAATAGGTAATCTATTTAGTACTAATCTATATTTATTTTTGTTTACACAGTACATATTTTATTTTTCCATAATGCAAATCTCCATTTTTAATGGTTGCACTGTAATAATCATCAAAACTAGTTTCTGTTTTATCTACAAAATACAGCTCTCCATTACTAAGTAATTCAAATCGAGTTGGGAACAAGTATTGAAGTGTTTTCATCGTGTTCTTTTCAGTAATATTAAATGATTTAAAATAATCCGGTATATAAAACCCCCCATTCGTAAATGGTATTGAAGTCCAAAGTTTATGTTTTTGTGGTTTTTTACCTGTTTTAATTTGAAGCTCTACTTCAAATTCTAACATAAAAAAATCTTTATTGAAATTTTTAAATTTGAATTCAATCTGACCATAATTGCCTATTTCAAACGTCTTCCCATCTAAAAAAGAAACCACTGCATCTTTATCAGCTAAATCTAACTTTTGAGCATTTACAGAGCTAAATGCGAAAAACAACGTTACAAATACAAATATTTTTTTCATTTTATTATAATTTATTATTAATTTATAAAAAGCATCATTAGACACCTTCATTCAAAGATTATTGTTTTTAAAATTTTAATTAATTCCTAAAACACCCCCATAAGAATCAAACAGTGATTCTTGACTTTATTTATCGGTGATACCAAGTGTGTGTGCCACCAGTCGCACAACATTTCGAAGCACTAGGACTAGAGCTAGAAGTCAAATAAACCTCTGCATCACAACTTCTACAAGTATAATTATAATCTCCTGCTTTGCCACAAAATTGAAAATTATGCATCTCACCTGAACCTTTTTTACAACCGTTCAACCATGGGGCCGAAGTGGCTTTCTTTGTTTTACAACAATTTGAGCATAAGTACCAAATTTCTTCTCCAGTTGTACTTTTTGATTTGAATAATTTTGTGTTGACAACATCACCTTTAAAAGATTGATTAAACGAGAATAAAGTGAAAATAATAATTAATGCGCTAAAAATCAATGTTACTTTTTTCATTTTCTTTAAGTTTTAAATTGTCCTACTCTTACGACTTTTCGGAATCCGTCCCGTTTATTAGAGTGGTTACTGGTCTCGACTTTTATCATATAATCGCATTCTTTTTTTTGTTGCTTTAATTGGTTAGCCTGACATGAACTGACATGTATCATAATAAAGAATTAAAATAATAAAACAGTCAATAATACAGTTCTATTCATTCTTTAGTCTTCATCTGTTTTTATCATAATGATAGAGTATTAATGATTCTCGAATTAGCGAATTTGACGATTTTTAACATCAATTTTTATGTGGAGAAAAGGACTTTGAATTACCACATAATATTCTGCAGAGCACTGCACCGCTAGTTTTCAAAACTACTATTATGTATTTATTTCTAATAAAATATCGGTTCATCTAGTTACCCACATCCGGTAATTAATTTACTGAGTATAGACTAAAACCGAAATTACTAGCATTATCAATACTCATAACATATAAATCATTAAATTAACCTCAGGATATTATTTCAACATTAATACAATAAAATTCACCTCAATCTTTATAATTACATCGATGCACCGTTTTAATAATCTACTTTTTAGTTACAATGTATATTTAAAATGATTTTAACCGCTGTGATTTTTGTAATTGTTTATAGCGGTTTGCAGCTAAAAGAAGTTGGAGGTTTTTAACCGAGATGCTTTTGCGGAGAAGGATTTTTATTTTACCACAAATCTTTCTGCGGAGTATAATGCCGCCAATTTCTTTTAGGTGCTTTTATGGGCAGGATTTATTTTCTGTAATCAATAACTATCTACAAGCACCCCAAATTCTTCCTTGATTATCAATTACCCCTTGCAGGTTTCCATAACCATCGTATTGAGCATTAAATTTCATAGGTGGTAATCCAGCATTTTTGCCAGTAAAACTTATAGTCAACATCATTGCTGGGCCATAAACGCCTTCATCTTGAAGTTTCCATTTCCCAACAACTGTTTTTATTAAAGAGCCATTGAGATTGTATTGTTGGTAAGTAACTTTGTGTGCCCCTCCATCATCTAAACCTAATTGATATTTTCCTTTAATATTAGTATAACAATAATATCTATAGTCTAATTTCATTCCAGAAAATTCTTGAGTGGATTTTTCAAGTGAAGAGTGAACTTCATTATACGCTTGTATAGAAAGATCATATCCTAAATACTTCCAATATCTTGCATTTTCAATGTCTCCTAACTCCTCATATATTTCTTTGATTGTTACAATTACCTTTCTCCTGTCATTTGTGGGATTTTCACCATTACTCTTAAGAGTTAAACATTTCTTGGCATCATTCAGAGCACCGTTATAATCTTTAACTTTCTGTTTTAATTCAGCACGACTTTTGTATAGGTTAAATAAAGATGCTTTTTCTTTATCGAATTTATCAAATGAGCTTGTATTAACAGGCAATAGCTTAATAAGTCTATTCAATATTTCTATGGCTATCTTAGGTTCTGTTTCTTTATAATCATAAATTTTTAAACATAACTTTTTGAATTGTTCTTCTTTTGAAGTAGTTGTGCTTTTGAGGATTGCATCAAAATTTGATTTTTCAATTCTCTTTTGTTCCTGTATTTTTTTACTTTCAATATTCAATAGTTTAATTAATTCCAACGAATCATTAACTGCTGTTTCATTGCCATCTTTAACGCATCTAACAGTTAAGCCATAGCCTGGTCTGCAACTATTTTTGCCAACATTATCATTCTTATAGTGTAAACTGCGGTACCATATCTTACAATTTTCAGGGTCATTTAAGTCTCCTTTAGCAATTGAGGAACTCCACCAAAGACCATAGTTTCCGCCGCTAATGCCATTCCTACCTGTAAAGAAAAAAGTATAACTTTGATTTTCAGGGTCATATTCATAGTACCCCCCCGGATATCCATTAAATAAACTTGAATTATCGCCATTTGCTGCTTTGTCATAATGGTCATCCCAACCACTTGTGCTTTTCATTTTTTCTCCTGCCGCATTGGGTATATTTGCGCCCCCTAATGCGGTAGGTTGAATCGAATTTATAAGAATATCCCATTCTTTATCACTTGGTATGTGCCAACCTTTGGGTGCTAAACCTCTTGGGTCTATTACAGCATAGTAATTATATATTTTACCATATTTGGTTTCTTCTTTATATTCGTAATTAAAATAGCACCAAGCAGGTTGTTTATTAGCACATAATTGATTCCATTCTTCTCTACTACTCGCTTGTCTTATTCCTTCACCATTCTGAAATGTTGTAACATTTAAATTATCTGACATCCAGACTTGAGTGCCAATTTTTACCTCTTTAATTGATTGAGCTCTTGCTAAAGAAAAACAAATTAAAATCATTGTAAATAGGCTGATAAACTTTTTCATTTCTTAAAAATTAATTTTTCATCTTAATCATTTGGCTTTTCAGAATACGCCCCGTTGATTTTAGTGGGTTCTGGTCTCCACTTTTATTTATCAATTTTACAAAATATTATTTAAAGAACTAACAAAGTTATCCTTAAGTAGCTCTCTTGTCTGTCGGTTTCCGTTTGGTTGTCGTTTCATTAACTTGCCCATAACGATCTATAATTGCTATAAACAGATTACTATCGCGTATATTTCACGCTATCTACATTTTTCACAAACCATATTAAAGAAAGCTTGTCCAGCACCGTTTATAGGCATACTATATTTGTATGTTATTCCCTCAATTTCTTCCATTCTAGACATAGGATATTCTTTGCGTTGGTAAAATTCGCCTTTACCATTTTCTATTCCATAAATATAAAATTCTGTTAAATAAGGCTCACCTCTTTTATCAACATTATAATAAATAGTACCCTTGTATAAGTTGTCAGAACCAACCGGTTTATAGACACAATTTGCTTTTTTATCCTGCGCTTTTAATTCTTCTGTAAAACCAAGAATAAAAATCATTGAGATTAGATAAATTAAATTTTTCATTTTCTTTATTTTTTAATTTTATTCCTACTCTTATCGATTTTCGGATTTCTCGCTATTCTTTTTAAGTGGTTTTCTGGTCTCCACTATTTTTATTGTGGTATCAATTGTACAGCCTGCTATAATTGTTAAAACTTATTCTGTTATAACATTTAGTAAAAAAATAATAACTGGTTAACCAAATTTTCAGTTAGTTAAAATGGTCACTTTAAATTCCAAACAAAATAAACACCATCAGTACTTCTATAACTAGTACTAGTTAGGTTTTTTGATTTTGAATCGTAAGTAAAACTATCTAAAACTGGTTCAGGGTATATTTCTTTGTCATCACAGGTGCAATTGATTGATATTTTATTGCCCCTCAAAGTTGCTTTACCTCTACACTTATCAATATATGTCTTTCCATTTATTACGTTTGTAATAATATAAACAACCTGATTTTTAGTTGCAAAGTAAAGCTCTGTAGTGCTATTTGGGATTTTATCCACTTGCTGAAAAGTTTTATTTGTTAGATCTAATTCAGTTTGTGCACTTACAATTTCGAAATTGAATAACATTATAATTAAAAGCAATAAATATTTCATTTTGTTTGTTTTTAAATTTGTTCCTACTCTTATGGCTTTTCAGATACTCCGTGGTTTTCTTTCCTCCACTTTTTTGCTTGTCACTTCAGGTGGTCAGCCTGACTTGAACCAATTTCTCTTTTAAAGACGAATTAATAAAATAATAAATAAACACTAGAAATGTTATATTGATTCTCCCCTAATAATTTATTTAATCGTAATGAACGATAAAGAATTAACTTGTTAATAATTATAAAAGTAATTCATAAAATTCAGTTAAAAATCATGAATTAGTTTACGTAAATATTAGCTATTTTACCGTACGTAGAATCCAATTATTCGTTTTTTAGGATTACTCTTTTCAGGAGGTTATACAAGAAGATTTACTGCAGGGTAAAGCTGAAGAAGTCGTTATCAGAACACACTAATCAAAAAGATTGTATTTATAGCGCGATATTAATTTGGATAGTAGTTCCCTTTCCAGGTTCAGAGAGTATGACAATAGGGTCATTCGTGTGGCCTTCAAATAAAGCCAAACGTTCTTTGACCAATACAATGCCTTTAGAATGATGTAGTTTTTGCAGTGGAGAATTCCCCATTCCTTTACCGTTGTCAGTAATAGTCACCACCAAATAGGTTTCGTTTACAGAAAAATGAATCGTTAAAGTTGGATTAACCGACTGATGGTCGAAAGCATGTACAAAAACATTTTCTACAAATGGCTGAATCAGCATCGGTGGGATTTCAATGGCATCGGCGTCAACGGCTTCATCTACAACTATTGTTACATTAATCTTTTCATTGAAACGATTATTTTCGAGCGTAATATAGGTATTCAGATAGGTAATTTCATCTGAAAGCGGAATGCTACTTTTAGAAGAATGATTGAGTGTTTGGCGAATCAATTTAGAAAATGCCCCCATATAATGAAGCGCCTCATCAATATTGTGGTCGATAATATAATTTTGAATGGAGTTCATCGCATTAAAAATAAAATGAGGGTTCATTTGACTTTGCAAGGCTTCCATTTTAGTTTCGGCCAAACGTTTCTGAATCATTCCCTTCGCTTTTTCTTCTTTTTTAATAAATCCGACCCTTTTTAAATAACCCCCATAGCCCAAAACCAATAGCAACAAAACACTTACGGTTACAAATCCGAAAGTCTTCCAAAATGGAGGCGCTATGGTGATATTGATTTTTTTGGCAGGATAAACAGCGTTTGTACCTATATTTTTACCTTC
>CALQBR020000007.1 GCA_943328865.2 Sphingobacterium thalpophilum | reverse complement strand
TCTACTTTGGCTAAGGTTTCGGATAAGTTCTTAACCGTTTGACCAATATTTGCTTTAGACAAAGAATCTGAAATTTGAGAAAAATCAGAAGAAACTTTATTAATATTAGTAAGTGTTCCGTCTATTTTTCCTTTATTTTTATCTAAAATCGCGTTTACACTTATTGAAGCTTGATTAAACTGAGCTAAAGTTTTATTCAAATTAGCGATGCTGTTTTTTAAATTGTCCTTAGTTTGAGCGTCTAACACTTGATTTAAACTAGTTAACAATGAATCAGCACTAACTACTGTTTTTTCAACTTTTTGCTGTAATGGGGTTAGCTTTTCCCCTACCAAATCTGTTAATCCTTTTTTGATTCCACCTCTTAAGGTATCACCAGATTTTGCCATGATTTTATCATTAAAATTGGGAATAATTTGGATTTGCTTTCCACCAATCAATCCAGGCTCATAGATATCAATAATACTAGATTTTGAAATCGGAAAATCACTTTTAATTTGTAGTTCAGCAATTAATTTACCGTTAGTGTTTTGCAGTGAAATACTAGCAACTTTCCCAACTACAAGTCCATTTATGGTCACTGGGGCAGATGCAGCTAAACCTTCAACATTTTCGTATTCAACGTAAAAAGTTTTATAATCGCTTAATAAATTTCTGCCTTTTAAAAAACTGTATCCCCATATAAATAATAAAATGGATCCGATAACTAATATGGCAGTTTTAATCTCTCTTGTGATTTTCAATTTGTAAAGTTTTAAGCAAATTTAAAATAAAATCTTTGTACTTGATGTTATTTTTTTAAGGCTTCTTTAATACTTATTTTCTTTCCATTATCAAATGCCAATAAAAAAGATGAATTATATCCTTTATCCTTGGCTTCTTTCAAGTAGTTTTTAGCTTCCTCATAATCCATTGTTTCACCGTACATGTAGTGATACAATTTAGAATCCGAAGTCATCGTTATGTTTTTCAAACCTTTAAAATTACTTGGCACTAAAGATAGTTTTCTACTGCTTACAGAAATCTGTACTTTATATACAATTCCCTTTTTTAAATCCTTTGCTTCTTGCTTGATCTCATGATTACTTATTTTAACTTCTTTTTTTACAGGGGTTGAAGTATCTTTTACTGGTTTGTCATTTCCCTTTGGAGAAGGAATAGGCTCGACTTCCATATCACCAACCGAAAAATATTCCTTTTTATAACTGATAATAGCCTCTGAAATAGCTTTTGCAACATCATTTTGCCCTTCCTCCGAATCTAGAATCACTCCTTCTTCTGGATTGGATATAAATCCCATTTCAATTAAAACTCTAGGCATATAGGCTTTATGCAAAACCATAAATGGCGCTTGACTCAAACCTCTATTTTTTTTCCCTAAATCATTTGTGAATTTATCTTGAATTTTACTAGCCAAGGCAATGCTATTTTCTAAATATTCCTCCTGCATCAGGGTCATTCCAATCAATGTTCCAGGATCATTTGGATCAAAACCTTTATACTTTTGCTTGTAGTCTTTCTCTAAAGTAATTACCTGATTTTCTTTTTTGGCTGCTTCAAGATTAGAAGCATTTTTAGTCATACCCATTAAGAAAGTCTCTGTACCATAAGCGGCTGTATTTTTATTGGCATTACAGTGAATAGAAACAAAAATATTTGCATTGGCCCTATTAGCAATATTTGCTCTTTCAATCAAATCAATAAAAATATCCGTTTTTCTAGTGTAATTCACTTCAAAATCAGGTTGATCCTCTAATATTTTTCCCAATTTCAACACTACTGAAAGCGCTATATTTTTTTCAATATGCCCTTGATAAACAGCCCCATAATCATGATCACCATGTCCAGCATCTAGAGTTACTTTAAATTTTTTGCTTTGACTAAATCCTGAAAATGAGATGGTACATAACAAAACAAAAAACGAGACTTTAATTTTATTTAAGATACACATAAATATAAAAGTTTATTTTAATTACTAGCTTGGGGTTATAAATTTAATAATTGTTTATTTTTGAACAAAATTAATATGTAAGTTTGAGGCTTCAAAAATCCACCATATTCTACAAAAATAGTATTTATACCTTTGCATACAAACTTATTTAATATCGTTTTTATATCATTTTTCCTATCACTGGGAACTAACAAAATGTATGGACAAGAATTAAAGACACAACCACTGTCTATACTTACTAAAAATGAACCTTCTAAGCCAAAATCAGCAATTAATAATCCGGAAATAATTTCTGATACCATAAATAAAGATAGCCTCAAACCTAAAAAAGTTTTATTAGAATCTAAAATAAAACGAAAAGCATTAGATTTCGAAAAAATAGACCATAAAAAAAAACAAATTACCCTATACAATAAGGCCGAATTGTATTATTTAGATATTGAATTGAAAGCAGGAATCATTGTTATGGATTATGAAAATAACGAGATTTATGCCGGCAGAATAAAGGATTCAACAGGTAAATATACCCAATTCCCTGTTTTTAAACAAGGAAGTAACGTGGTTGAGCCCGACTCTATTCGTTTTAATTACAAAACAAAAAAAGCATTAGTTTGGAATTCGAGAACTGAACAAGGGGAATTTAAAATAAAAGCAACCGTTACAAAAAAAGAAAACGATTCAGTCTATTTTATGAAAAGTGCCCGTTTTACGACTGCCAAAGATATTAATGATCCTGAATACTATTTTCAAACAAATCGGGTAAAATTTGTACCTGGAAAAAAGGTAGTAGTTGGTTTAACCAATCTAGTAATTGCAGATGTGCCTACCCCTATTGGATTGCCTTTTGCTTTTTTTCCAATGTCTGAGCAAAGCCAATCTGGAATAATCATACCTACTTTCAATGACACTCGTTTAAGAGGGTATTCTTTACAAAACGGAGGTTATTATTTTGCTTTAAGCGACAATTATGATTTAGCGATTCTTGGAGATTACTACACTAATGGCAGTTATGGTATGCGTTTAGAATCGAGTTATGCCCAACGTTATAAATTCAGAGGTAATCTTAATTTTCGATTTGAAAACCTAATCAACAGTGAAAGAGGATATCCTGATTATTTGAAAACCAATATTTATAATATCCAATGGAGTCATTCTAAAGATTCCAAATCAAATCCGAATTCTCGTTTTTCTGCGTCTGTAAACATGGGGAGCAGTAAATATTTCAAACAATCCATCAATCAAGTCAATACTGGTTCTTATCTTAACAATACGTTGAATTCCTCGATTTCATATTCAAAAACATTCAATTCTGTTCCGCAAGTGAATTTATCCCTAACGGCTACGCATTCACAAAATACCCAAACAGAGCAAATCAATATGACATTGCCTTCGCTACAATTAAACGTAGATCGTATATTTCCTTTTGCTCCAAAAGAAGGTGTGAAAAAAGGTTTTTTTAAAAATATCAATTTTCAATATAATTTGAAAGGAGATAACAGAATCCAAACGACAGATTCATTATTCTTTAAACCCGAAATGTTTCAAGATTCCAAAATAGGATTTCAGCATTCGATTCCTTTGAGTACTAATTTTAAGATCTTCAAATATTTTAGTGCCACTACAGCAGTAAATTACAATGAAGTTTGGTATTTAAAAACCACTCGTAAAATTTTTGATGCATTACAAAACAAAGTAATCGATAATGATATGAATGGTTTTGATGCATTTAGAACCTACTCTTTGAATTCTAGTATCGGAACAACCATTTACGGAACATTCAACTTTGGAGATGATAAAAAAATTAAATCCATCAGACACGTCATGCGACCAGGAATTTCTTATGGATACACGCCAAGTTTTGAAAAATACTTTGATACTTATGCGGCAGATGGTAGTGGGACAATCCAAAAGCAGTATACCCGATTTGAAAAAGGAATTTATGGAGCACCTAGCCTTGGAAATTCGAATATTTTAAGTATTGACGTAAGTAACACTTTTGAAGCAAAAATAACCGATAGCGATTCAACTAAGACGGAGCCTAAAAAGATGATGCTTTTGAATAACTTGAATTTTCATACCGACTATAATGCAACTTCTGATTCATTGCGGTGGTCACCTATGAGAATAAGTGGTGGAACGAAGCTATTTAAAGATAAACTGAATGTCAATTTCGCTACTACTTTAGATCCCTATGCGATTGATAATTCTGGAAGAAGAATTGAAACTTATAATGTCAATAATGGGGGTAGTTTATTTAGAATGACAAGCTCTAATATGACTTTAAATTATTCGTTATCGAATAAAGATGGAGATGATAATAAAAAAGAAAATACCCAAGGACTAAGAAACGGAGGCCGAGGAGATGATTTATTTGGAACGAATACCGATTTCAGTGACAGAAGACAAAGTCAGTTTGAAGAGAACGATAATGGCGAAAATCAAATTTCTGAATTTTTTAATGCCAGATTACCTTGGGATATGACTTTAGCCTATTCCTTGACCTATAGTAATAACAACCGTGAAAATAAAATTATTGGGAATTCCATAATGGTATCTACCAATATCGATTTAACGCCAAGATGGAAGCTCGGAGCTTCATCAGGTTATGATTTTGTTCTAAATGGAGTTACTTTTACACAACTTCGATTTGAAAGAGACTTATTGAGTTGGAGAATGGATTTTAACTGGCAACCCTTTGGAGATAATGCCTTTTGGGGATTCTTTATCGGAATTAAATCCGGTGTACTTAGTGATATTAAGTGGGAAAAAAGAACTATTCCAGACAGACAATTGCGATAATTAATAATTTTAATTTTATATATAAATGAAACAAATCATCTTTACAGAGAAAGCACCAGCGCCTATTGGACCATACAACCAAGCGATTTTAGTTGGAAATACTTTGTACACTTCAGGTCAGATTGCTATTAATCCAACAACTGGAAACTTGGTTTTAGATACTATTGAAGCGGAAACCAAACAAGTAATGGAAAACATGAAAGCAGTTCTTGAAGCAGCACAAATGTCTTTTGAAAATGTAATAAAAACAACTATTTTCATTACTGACATGAATGACTTCGGAAAAATTAATACCATTTACGGTAGTTATTTTGACGAAAAATCAGCTCCCGCTCGTGAAACCGTTCAAGTAGCGGCTTTGCCTAAAAATGTGAATGTAGAAATTTCTGTTCTAGCGATAAAATAAGAATTTGTTACTATTCTATCAAGAGTTTCTATCTGCATTAATATTCAAGAAACAACAACAGCCATTTTGTAATTTTAGTATATAAAATTATAAAATGGCTGTTGGTCTTATCAATTGGAATTGATTTTAATTTGGAAAATTATCGCTGATTTTGTTTATGCTTCTTGTTGGTGGAATTCAATCAGCCCATCTATAGGTCTTTTAAGTACATTACCCAATTGTAATCCCTGTTTATCTAAAACCTGCCTTAATTCCGCTTTCAAATAAAATGCAATTGACCCAATAAAATGAATCGGGACTTCATGACAGTTTTCAAATTGTTTGATATAATTTTCAACAAAATCCTCCATTGAGGAAAGTATGATCTTTTGACAAAAAGCATCGTCTTTGTGTTGGATTAAAAACTTGGCAAAACTAGCCAAATAAGCATTCGGATTGGGTTCTTTATACAAATGATGCTTAATTACATCCGCGTCTAAGTCAAATTCTTTTTCGAATTCCTGCGCCATTGCTTTAGGCATTTTTCCAAAATAATACCCTCGAATTAATTGCCTTCCAAATTGATTTCCGCTGCAATCATCCATAACTATATATCCTAGTGATTGGACTTTTTGATGTAAACTATTACCATCAAAATAACTGCAATTTGAACCGGTTCCTAAAATACAAACAATCGCTTTTTCGTTTTTGGGAGTAGTTGCGTAAACGGCCGCGTAAGTATCTTCGTGAATAACTACTGTAGCATTTGGAAAATATTGTTCATATAATTCTTTCAAGAACTTTTTCATTCGGTCAGTTCCACATCCAGCGCCATAGAAAAATAAATGCGAAACTTTATTTTTGTTTTGTGAAATATCTACAGAATCATTCAAACGTGAAATAAATTCTTCTTTATTGAGCACTTCTGGATTTAAGCCTAAAGTTTGTGTGCTAAATAAAACTTTACCGCTTTCGGCTATTGCAATCCAATCGGCTTTCGTGGAACCGCTATCTACTAGTAATTTCATATTTCGTTTAAACTTTAAATATTAAGGTTCATCATGCTTTTTTCTCGCTCATATATATTTTTTATAAAAATAATTCAAAAAAAGCCAAGTTAACTCGGTCGAAAAAAACAGTATAAAAATGGTTATTATATTTTAGGAATAAAATAAATCAATTATTTTAAACCTGCGATATGAATTGATAAATCAATTAATTTATTAGAATAGCCACTTTCGTTATCATACCAAGATATGATTTTAAAAAAGGTCGAATTAAGGGCAATTCCTGCTTTTGCATCTACTATGGAAGATCTAGAATCGGATATAAAATCTTGAGAAACTACATCATCTTCAGTATAACCAATAATCCCTTTATAATTCGTTTCTGAAGCTTCCTTCAGCACCGCCATAATGGCTTCATAAGTAGTTTCTTGAGCCAACTTTATGGTCAAATCCACTACTGAGACATCAGCAACTGGAACCCTCATTGACATGCCTGTTAATTTTCCCTCTAACTCCGGAATTACTTTTCCAACCGCTTTTGCAGCACCTGTAGATGCTGGAATAATATTTAAAAGTGCGGAACGACCCCCTCGAAAATCTTTCTTTGAAGGACCATCAACGGTTAATTGTGTTGCGGTAGTAGCATGTATCGTGGTCATCAAACCTTCTATAATTCCGAAGTGATCATTAATTACTTTAGCAATTGGAGCAAGACAATTAGTCGTGCAAGAGGCATTTGAAACAATAGTATCAGTGGGTGTCGCTTTTTGATGGTTTACTCCCATCACAAACATCGGAGCATCGGGTGAAGGTGCTGAAATAACTACTTTTTTGGCACCGCCTTTAATGTGCAAATTAGCCATTTCCAAGGTAGTAAATGCGCCTGTACATTCCGCAACTACATCCACCCCTACTGTGTCCCATTTTAAGACTGATGGGTCTTTTTCAGCAGTCACTCTGATGTGTTTGTCATTTACAAAAAGTTCGCCTTCTATCACTTCAACCTTCTCTGAGAAAGGACCGTGAACCGAATCGTATTTTAACAAATAAGCCAAGTGATTTACATCCAACAAATCATTTATAGCCACTACGCTTATGTCCGTTCTTTTATAACTTTCTCTGAAAACAATTCTCCCAATTCTTCCGAATCCATTTATTCCTATGGTTACTTTTGACATTGTCATACTTTTTTTAGACAGCTATACAATTTGTGTTTTTGCTATGTTGACATAATATCAGATACCCTTAAAAGTTCCAAGTCGATATCTGTTTTTCCTTTTATTGCAAGCTCTAAAGGGGTTAATGCTACTTTATCATTCAACAAACCTACCATAAAATTAGTTTTTCCTTCTATCAAAGACTCTACTGCTTTCATGCCTAGTCGACTTGCTAAAACCCTATCAAAACAAGATGGAGATCCACCACGCTGCATGTGTCCCAAAACAGAAACGCGAACATCGTATTCTGGCAAATTAGTTTCTACATAATCTTTTAATTCAAATACCGTTTTACCAATTTTATCTCCTTCGGCAATAACTACTATACTAGAAGATTTTCCTGAAGCCTTGCTTCTTTGCAATGATTCCAATAAGCGCTCTAATCCTAAGTTTTCTTCCGGAATAAGTATCTCTTCAGCTCCTGCTCCTATTCCTGCATTTAAAGCAATATGACCTGCATCTCTTCCCATTACTTCAACCAAAAACAATCGATTGTGAGAACTTGCAGTATCTCTGATTTTATCAATCACCTCTATTACAGTATTCAATGCCGTATCATATCCAATAGTATGTGTCGTTCCATAAATATCATTGTCAATAGTTCCAGGAATTCCTATCACTGGAAACCCAAATTCTTTATTAAACACTTCAGCTCCAGTAAAACTTCCATCTCCTCCAATGATAACAAGAGAATCTACTTGTGCTTCCAGTAAATGACTGTGGGCCTTTTCACGACCTTCAAATGTCATGAATTCTTTTGAACGTGCTGTTTTTAATATCGTACCGCCTTTATTGATAATATTATTAACACTTCGAGGCCCCATTTCTTTAAAATCACCTTCGATCATCCCTTGATAGCCGCGATAAATACCGACACATTCTACATCATAAAAAGCACAAGTCCTTACTACAGCTCGTATGGCAGCATTCATTCCGGGAGAATCACCTCCTGAAGTAAGCACTCCTATTCGTTTTATTTTTTTAACCATTATAGCTGATTTAAAAGGACTTAAATATATTAGTTTTAAAATGAGGCTTTATTATATAGCGTTGCTATATTTTAATTTTCCTCTGGAATGGCTTCCTGATTGTTTTTTGGAATCCCCATTTTCCGTTCATTGTCATCAGGAAGTTCAGTATTATCCGGTGAAATACTAGAATCGGGGCTAATCGTTTGAGATTTTTCTTCCTTATCTAATTTACTATTTTTGAATATTTTATTGACTAAATCTTTGAATGTATTAAAATCAACCTCATATGAAACCCCTGTCCCCTGAGTATATCCAATCCCTCCTTGGCCGATATAATTAATATCATTTTCTCTATTGAACATCCTCAGATTTAGGGTTCCGTCTTCATTTACCCTATATTGAACTTCTACATTACCCACAATAGCTGATTCGTTTACACCTCCCACAGGAACACCTAGTTTCCCATTAATTGTAATTCTTTCGTTTATTTTTGTGGTCAAGGTAACACCAACACGGCCATCTGTTTGAAATCCAGGTCGGTTTTCGGCTGATACATAATCAATCCCAACATTAAATACCCCCTCCTGATCCTGAAAAATATCAGAAAACAAACCACTGGCTTTTTCGAATAAATTACCCGCAAAATCGGACTGACTAACACCTTCCTGACTTAAAAAACCTCCAGCGGATAATAAATATAAAGCTTGGGTTTGTCTGGTATCCTTATCGTCCAGTTTATATTGAATTTCCGATTTTAATATTGAACTTACCGTTGGAAAATCAATCTTAAAATCAGGTTCTGGACTACTCAAACTTCCTCTAACGCCAATTGTTACCTCGACAGGTACTTTTTTACTAAAAGATGGATTCTCTAATAAAACTGCGGGATTTGCCGTCGTTCTATAGATGGCTTCAAGATTAAGAACTGCTCGCATCGGATCGCCTTCCCAAACAATAGAGCCAAATTTTTTCACGTTGAACTTCTTATCTATGACCCCAGCATATTTAAAATTGTAAGTTCCATCATACACTTGAAAATCCCCCCACATATTGAATTTTCCTAAAGTATTTATTTTTAATAACAATCCCCCTCGCCCCTTTCCTTTCATTCCATGTCCAGAATTCCTATCCAAAATAACTTCTATTTCAGCTTTTTCGTTGATATCAAGGTCAAACTCCAGCTCCAGTCCATTATAATTACGCGTCTTTTCAACAATCCCTTTGCCTATATTGTATTTTTCTTTTGGGGTTAAAAAATGAATATAACTAGTCGTTCCTACTGCATCGGCATCATTTATAGGTATTTTTACAATTGTTCCTTTTTCTGATTTGGCATCAATTTTTATAAACAATCCATTTGTAGGACCTGAAATCGTGGCGATACCGTCAATAAAAGCAGTTCCATAATAAGCTGCATCTTCACTATCTTTAGTATCGAGTGCTAAAAGTCGGTTGGTTTTAATTTTTAAATCCAACACCCAATCTGAAAATTTACGGTGTTTTACACTTCCTTCTAAAATGCCTTTTGTGTTATATTTAGTGTCTGTTATGTCCGTATTTCTTACTATAAATGAACTTTCGGTAACATCAACAATCGTGTTATGCTCCAATTCATAGTTCACATTCATATACGGAATTGAAAGTCCTGCCTTTTGCAGATAAAGTCTTCCGTTTATATCCGGATTATCTAAATCACCTTCGATACTTGAATTTCCTGAAACAAAGCCTCTAATATTAGTAATTACATCACCGCCTAAAAGACTTAAAGCACTTAAATTAAAATTATTAAATTTTAAATCAAGATTCGTTATTATTCTTTTATTTTCTATAAAGAAATCGCCTTTTGCGTTAAACGACTCCAGATTTACATTTTCAATTGTAGAATTAACAAAGAACTTTTTAAATTGCGCATCCCCAATTATATCTAAATTAAGCTTCCCTAAATCAGCATTATTGACATTTAAATCATCAACAGTTAAAGAAGACGTCGGCTGATATATTCCTTCCTTTTGATTGAAGTTAACTTGCCCATTGAGGTTTCCTTTAATTTTAAGTTTTTCGATATCAGGGATCAATTTACTTAAATCAATATCTGTAAAACTCAAACTTAAATCTTTATAAGAAGTGCCTTTTACAAAACCTTTTAATTCAATTTTTTGGTTTTGATGGGTCATTACAATATCATCAATTGTAAAATTATTGAATGATTTATCGAAAATGATTTTGTTTTTATCAGACTCCTTTTCATTTAAAAACCATAAATAATCTTTGAACATTATTTCTGATTTTTGAATGCCAACCACACTGTTTTTTTGCTTGTCAATGGTATGATATACGTTTAAATTAAAATAATCTTCCGCTTTATTTCCACCTTTGAATTCAGACCTTAAAAACAAGGTGTCATTCATCGTTACGTTAATTAAACTAAAATTGGATATTTTATAATTTTTATTTTTAATACTATCCATTTCAATGTATGCATTATACAATGGATTTTTATTATCAATACCAATATTAACTGTATCAAAATAATTCTCAAAAGCGGTTATTTTTGGAGAACTAAAATTAAATTTAAATTCATTATCATCTGAGTTAATATTGCCTCGAACAATGGTGTTTTCTCCAACAGAAATTTCAGGATAAAATATTTCAATAATTCTATTATAAATAGCAAAATCAAATTTCAGAAATTGTCCTTTCAATACCTTGTTGGGAGCATAATTGGCATAGAGACTGCCTAAGGAATTCTCAACCATTTTTTGCAATTGCCCCACTTGAAATTTACCGACTATCTTCCCCTCAATAATATCGGGTGAATTAATTGCAATGGTACGAACACGCTCATTATCAAAACTCGATTTGATGGTAAAATCATCAAAATGATAAAGATCTCTTTGATTTTGGTAAGAGGTCTCAGAAATATAAATATCCCCTTGAAGATCATCCAAACTATTTCCAGAAACTTGAATTTTTATATCTCCTTTGAAAACAGAAATGGAATCTGATTTAACCAAATTCAATTGCGCCAAATTGGCATAATCCACTTTGGCATGGAAGTCAAAGAAAAGCTCTTTTTTTCCTAAATTAACTGAACCATCAAAATCTAAAAATAAATTAGGATCATTTACATTCAATTGGCCTTCAAAAATGGGATTTTTAAATTTGCCATTCACCACAATATTGGAATAATTATAGCCTTTGTATTGTAATTTATAAATATCCCCTAAGAAAGCTGTATTCAAAGATTGCTCTTGAAAACCTTTTCCATCAATATCCAGATTCAAACTTACTACCCCTAAATCTTTTTTGCCCAAAAAAGTACCAATACCAAAATTTTCTAAAATTATATTTCCTGTATAAGATACTTGATCAATGTTATTGATATTGATCATGGTCAAATTGGATTGAACATTCCCTATTGCAGTGGACATATAAAAATCGGCATCAATGGCCGTTGCAGTAATTTCCGTTTTCCCTCTTAGATTGAATTGACCTAATTTGCGTAACGATTTTGGAAGATTTTTCCCTAAAAGATTAGGTAATAGTGAGGAGAGATTATCATAATTAGAGGCTATTTTTTCTAAATTCCCTTTAATACGAAATTCTTGACTTGATTTACCAAAAAGATTTTTAAAATTAAAATCTCCAATAACCCGCGTTTTTTTACTATCTACTAACTTTAGATTAGTGGCATTAAAATCGTTTAAAGTTCCTTTAATAGAAGTAGTTAACTTGAATTTCTGGTTTTTCTGAAATTCCTTGTAATAATAAAAAATATCATTTGTTGCTATTGAAGCGGAATCAATGTTGACGTTAAATACTACTTTATTATTGAAGTCAGAAAAATCTTCTTTATTAAAATTCATCATTACATTTCCTTTCAAAAAGGAGTCATCTGTCAATAAGTCTAGTTTTTCTAATTTAATATATTTCTTGGTGTAAGTGAAATTAGTACTCAGTTTTTTGACTGATAAACCATATTGATCTTGGAAATTCATTTTTTGGATATTTATGGTCAAATCTGGTCCATAAATCTTAAAATTACTCACGTCAGCATCAATTTTAGTAAAGTCTAATAGCTTAGAAATTTTTCGGTTTTCGTCTAAAAATATAAAACGACTATCATCAATGTACACATTTTTAGCCTGCATCAAAAACTTTTTGTTGGAAGCTTTTTTTGAGTCAAAAAGAGACACAAATTGATCTAAATTAGTATCCCGCTCCCCTTTATAGGTTTTCATATTGAATACCAATCCACCTATTCGGATGTCTCCAAAAAGCAAATCTCCACTATACAGTTTTTTAAAACTTAAAACATTGGTCTTTATAATATCAGCGCTAAATAAGGTGTCTTTATGATGATCTTTAATCATCACTTTTTTAAGTTTCACACTGCCAAAAATAGAAAAGGTAACTTGCTCTACTTTGATATCAGTACCATAATCTTTATTGATTATTTCCGAAAGATACGAACCCATCTTTGTTTGAACAACAGGAAGAGAAAGTGCAATGCCCAATACCAATAAAAGTAGAATTAGTCCAAGGATGGAACGAAATACTATTTTTTTAAATTTTTTGATACCTTTAATTGTTTTAAATTTGTCAAATATAATTCAAAATCCCTGCCTTTTATGCATAATCAGGCTGTTTTTATACTAGCAATAGAAAGTTCCTGCGACGATACTGCAGCAGCTGTACTAAGCAACGACACCGTATTATCAAACGTAGTAGCCAATCAATTGATTCATACTGAATTTGGAGGGGTGGTTCCTGAATTAGCATCCCGTGCCCATCAGCAAAATATCGTACCTGTAATTGATGCCGCACTGCGTAAAGCAAATATACAAAAAGAACAGTTATCCGCAATTGCTTTTACCCAAGGTCCTGGATTAATGGGATCACTTTTAGTAGGGAGTTCATTTGCTAAATCAATGGCGTTGGCCTTAGACATTCCTTTAATTGCGGTCAATCACATGCAAGCACATATTTTGGCTCATTTTATTGCTGAAAAAGGATTTGAAAAACCAACTTTCCCCTTTCTAGCCTTGACTATTTCGGGAGGACATACCCAAATCGTACAAGTAAACGATTTTTTTAATATGAAAATTATAGGTGAGACCACCGATGATGCTGTAGGCGAAGCTTTTGACAAAAGTGCTAAAATACTTGGATTGCCTTATCCCGGTGGCCCATTGGTTGATCAATATGCACAATTAGGAAATGCCAAAGCCTTTGCTTTTACCAAACCAAAAGTACCCGGATTGGATTTTAGTTTTTCAGGATTAAAAACAGCTATTCTATACTTTATCCAAAAAAAGAAAGCCGAAAACCCTGATTTCATTTCTCAAAATCTAAATGACATTTGTGCCTCGATTCAGCAAACCATTATTGAAATATTGATGGACAAATTAAAATTAGCCGTAAAAGAAACAGGAATCAAACAAATCGCTATTGGAGGCGGTGTATCTGCTAATTCTGGCATTCGAAAAGCCTTGAAAGAAACAGAGAAAAAATATGGTTGGAAAACCTACATTCCAAAATTTGAATATACCACCGATAATGCTGCTATGATTGGAATTGTAGGTTATCAAAAGCTTTTAATAAAAGATTTCGAAAATTCATCCGTAGTTTCGAAAGCACGAATTCAATTCTAAAAAATAATGCAATTATTCTACAATCCAAACATCAACGAAAATACCGAAAGCTTCTCTTTTGACAAAGAAGAAAGCAAACACATTGTCAAAGTAATGCGTAAAAAAGGAGGTGATATTTTACATGTAACTAACGGTTTGGGGGTTTTATTTACCACCGAAATCATTCTAGGCTCCGATATAAAATGTACCGTAAAAATTGTTTCTTTTGAAAAAACTCCCCTACCAAAATACCAATTGCATTTGGCGGTAGCACCCACAAAAATGAATGACCGTTACGAATGGTTTCTAGAAAAAGCAACTGAACTGGGAATTTCCGAAATCACGCCTATAATCTGCGATCATTCTGAAAGAAAATTTGTTAAGACAGATCGTTTTGATAAAATCATTCAGTCTGCCATGAAACAATCGCTTCAGGTTTATCTGCCTAAATTAAATGAGCCTATTACTTTTAAAGATTTTTTAAAAACAACTCCCGATGGACTACTTCTAATTGCACATTGTGAAGAAACTGATAAAAAATCTTTAAAATCCGTTTTAAAAACCAACGAAAATATAACGCTGCTTATAGGACCTGAAGGAGATTTTTCGATTAAAGAAATTGCTTTGGCGCTAGAGAAAAAATACGTACCAGTATCTTTAGGAAACACCCGATTAAGAACTGAAACCGCCGCAATTGTCGCTTGCCACAGCGTGGTGTTTGTAAATAGTTAATTTGACAAAAAAACATTCAAAGTACCTTTTTAGATATCTAATCGCTAAAATTATAACAAAGCCAAAGCATCCCTTATTACCTTAAAAATAGTAGTTAATATGAAAAAAATAATTTTAATTTTCAGCTTTGCCTTTGGTTTATCCGTAAATAGTCAGGAAATTGCTTTATTAAAATATAGCGGTGGTGGCGATTGGTATGCAAATCCAACATCATTACCTAATTTAATTACTTTTTGTAATCAAAAAATTCAAACTCGAATCAAAACTAAAAATGCAGTTGTAGAACCCAGTAGTCCCGATTTATTTTCCTACCCATTTATTCACATGACAGGACATGGAAATGTCGTTTTCAATGATGCTGAGATTCTCAATTTGCTAAATTACATGACTTCTGGTGGTTTTCTTCATATTGACGACAACTATGGAATGGATGAATACATTAGAAAAGAAATCAAAAAAATATTTCCCAATCAGGACCTAACCGAAATTCCTGCAACCCATGCTATTTTCCAAAAACCTTACTCCTTCCCACGTGGAATGCCAAAAATCCATGAGCATGAAGGCAAACGTCCTCAGGCTTTTGGTATTTTTATCCAAAGTAGATTGGTTTTACTTTACACTTACGAAAGTGATTTAGGAGATGGATGGGAAGATGCTGACGTACACAATGATCCATTAGAGGTAAGGGAAAAAGCATTAAAGATGGGGGCGAATATTATTGATTATATATTTAATCATTAATCCTATTTTAAAAATATAAAATTTAATTTGAATCACCTTGAGCACTATATTTATTTGATGAAATTGAATTGTAAATTTCTATAATTAAAAAAACAAGAATGGCAGCAATTTAAATTGTAGAAGTCTTTTGGCCAACTACATATAAAAAAATCACCATTTAAATTAGCTCGTTATAAATCGTTTTTTTGTTGTTTGGCCTAAATTTGTAAAAAATAAAAAAGATGGTAAATAAAGATTTACTTAATACAGAAATTCAGTCTTTTATTACTAAAAATGTTGGAAATGACATTGCTAAATTGGCATTGGTAAAAAATCCATTTCCAACAATGGATTGGATAGAAATCCTTAATCAAATTGCTGGAAAAACAAAAGCGAAGGACAAACTACCTACTTTTTTCAACACAGAAAACATTATTTATCCCAGTAAAATTTCAGTAGAACAAACTTCC
>CALQBR020000006.1 GCA_943328865.2 Sphingobacterium thalpophilum | reverse complement strand
ATATTAGCAAACAAAATCAATATATGAAAAGTCGAAATTACAACATCAAATATATAATTGAATATAAGAGAAAATAAAACAATCAAAATAGTCATTGTTAGATAATTTGATGAAATTATTTGTTTTCCGAATATCGGTTTGGTTAACTTTATTTCTTTTTTAATGAACTTAAACCAAAGTAAAAAGGTTGAAAAAATTTGAAAAACAAATAGATATAAAATTGGAACAATATGTTTTTTTTGTTTGAGATTCCAGTAAATATTAAATAAAATTAATGTACCTGGTTGTTGATTTAAATATGTGTTGTGTATGTCACTTTCAAAATCACCAATAAGGATAAATTTATTATTTAGTGAATTAATAAAGTAATCATTTGCTAGCGTATTTTCACCAATTTCTCTTGTGTCTTGAACAAATTCCCCTAGTCCAAATTTTATGTAAGGTTTTTCAATATCAGATTTTTTTAAATATAATTTAGGAATTATTGTATTAAATGATATACCTTCGTTATAAGAATAAGTGTATAAAAAATGTCTTGAAAATTTTCCTTTTTCAATATCGTGATACATTTTTAGTGGAACAAATGTATCTTTTTCATTATTGTACAAAGGTATTTTATATAAATTATTCTGAAATACTCTAACCATGGCATTAGCAGATCTAAGATTTAATCTATTTTTTTTAAATAAACCTTCTGAATCTAACTCTGTGTCAATAGTTAAAAATTTTTCACCTAAACAGTTTGCAGCTTTTTTTAATCGTTGATCATATTTTGTACTGTCTTTAACTCCAAATATTATATCACAAAAAACATATTTTACTTGAATTTTTTTCTTAGTAATATATTCAAAAAATTCAGCAAGCATTTCTGTATTGGTAATGATTTCATGTTCTAAACTTGTTGAATCATTTGAAATTAACATTTTAGTTTTTGAGACGTCAATAAATACACATTCGTTTGGTTGTGGTGTATTTTTATGTTTTGATATTATTGAAGTTATTTCAACCCATTTCATTACTTTTGATTCAACAGTAGAGAAAAACGTTGTTGACATCCATAAGAATGTAGAAAGTACAATCACAAAACCGCCTAAAAAACAATATAATATTTGTTTAATTTTAATCATAATCATTCCTAAAAATGGGAACTAATCCATTCCGTTCAACAATTGGGAAAATACTTCTTTCAGTTTGAGATCTTTTTCATCATCAGAAATTAACAATTTAAAATCTCCTTTTTTGGTTTCAGATTCTGTATCATAAATGTTGAATTCAAAAAGATATTTATTGACAGGTATTTCTTCATCAGTAGTTACATTTCCTATCATTTTTACTAAAGCCAAATATTTTACTTTTGAAATATTATTTAAATTTTCTATACTTTCATTGAAAGTATTATCATCTTTGATATCATCTTTAATAGAAGCCTCATTTTTGATTTCATATAGTAAATCACTTCTTATTTCTTTTATAATTGTATCCTCTTCATTTTTATATAGACAAATAGACTTATATGGTATTATCTCGTCTTTTGCATTTTCCTCGTATACTAAAATAGATGTATTTGTCTGTATATCTTCACTTAGATTAGTGTCTAAACCGACAATAAGAAATTTATAAAAATCTAAGAAATTCCTTTCTTCCTTGTGTAATTCACCAATAAAAGTATCTATATCTATTTTATTAATGATGGAATCAATAGATTTATCTAAAAGTTCAGAAATATAAATATTTACATCATTACTTTGTTGTGTCTCTCTTAATATATCTATTAATGTATCTCCATTGTCTAGTATGTCAATTGTATTTGAAAGGAATATTTCTTCAAGTTTAACCGAAGCATATACTACTTCTTGAATGTAGTCTGAAGGATTAGATTTTTTATATTCTGGTTCATTTTCAGAAATTTCTCGAACATTTTTATCTACAGTTGAAAATATATTTGTTAAACTTTTATTGTGTTCGGTTTTTAATTGTTCCAATAAAAAATGAGTAAATAAACTATTTTTGCTAATCTCTTTACCATCTTTCCATGTTTGGGCCCAACTTTTTTTATCAAATTGAGAGGATAAAGCATAAAATATACCTTTTTCTGGTAAAAATATACCTTTGTTATTCGTTTGACCTTTGCTTGGGATAACATTTTCTCGACATGCATCAATGATAAAAATTGGTATTTTTGGTTTTTTTGAAATTATTTTCTTTTCGATGTCTTGAAAACATATAGAATGTTTATTAAAATCTATACCTATGTAATCTTCTAACAATAAATAGTTATTGTAATTTTCTGACAATGAGTCTTTAATAGCGATTCCATGTCCGCTAAAATAAAAAATTATTGTGTCTTCATTATTTATATCTTCTATCCATTCTTCAATTATCGGATTTACTGTAGCCAAAGTTTTTTCTACTTTTAGTTCAGTAATTTCGAAATTATACTTTTCGTGTAGTACTTTTTTTATACTGTCTTCATCATTTATTGAATTGGGTAGTTTATTCCGATCTCCTTTATATTCACCAACACCAAGAACAAAAGCTTTGCGATGATTGATAGGTTCATTAAATGTTAGACAATTAATTAAAATGTTCTTTAAATCTTTATATTTTACCCAAATATAACCGTCTTTTCCATATTCATTTCCCCAACTGTTTAACATCTCCACAGCACCTTCTCCGTCCGATTTTTCGTCATCAAATCCAATAATACAAATAGCATGTCTTCCTACACTAGTAGAAGTTAAGTTTCCATCCCAAGAATCTATGTTAAAAGAATTATGAAAAGAGGGGTATACTACGATTGATGCTAAAATAGGTTTTTTGTTGGTTATTGATATTTTTATAAACTCTAAATATTTTTCAAAAATCGAATCTTTAGTATGTTTATCAGTTATATCTTGTAAGTCGGTATCACAATTTGTGTATTCACCAATTTTAAATTCAGTAGCTGATTTATCTAAGTAGTCAATATTAATGTTTATACATGGCTCATCTAAATCACTTTTTAATACAACTCCATATTTGTTCATAAATTCCAAAGCGGCAATTGTTGAAGTCCCACCTATTAAGCATTCATAATCAATTGGTTGTTTGATTTTTTTATAAAGATAGGTAGGGGAAAAAGCATGATTAGTAATGTTATTTTGAGTTGTGTCATTATTTTGTATTGCCCAACTAATTGTTCTTGCAGCATATGCACTTGCCCAAGCAGTACAAGTTGCATAATGACCTTGGTTTCCTGGGTATGGACAATATTTTTTTAACGAAGCCTTCTTTAATTTAGTTTGGTCATTCCAATTTTTAGTTTTTATATTCGATGCTTTTGGTGTTTTTGAAATATCATCTTTCAGAGTAACTTTATTTACAAACCCTTCTCTTATGTATCCGTATTTTTCAACTAAAAGATTTGTAATGCTTTTCCAGTTAGGAGATGTTAATTCGTTATATGCGTATGGTACAATGTAGGTGTTATAATGATTATAAATATTATTTTTGTCTGTACCTAGAGAACGGCACAAAGTATCAATAAGTTTTTTCTGTACATTAGTATCTGGAATCTCTTTAAAATCTTTAGATCCTAACGTATGTTCATCCACAGAATACTTGTATACATTATCTTTAACCAAGTCATAAAGTACTGAATTGGGTTCCAAGTCTTTTTTTTTAACAATACGCATTCCTTTTTTCCCCATAATTAATTTTACAAAATCATTATCAGAGGGAAAATTAAATTTTGTACTATTTGCATTTTCTGGTAGTATATCAAATTTTTTAATAAGCTTATTATTATAGGTTGGCTTTCCTTTAATACCAACTACTAAATATTGAGAATTAACGTAAATACTTAGTAAACAAACTGTTACTGATAAAATTTTTGTTCTCATTTTCGTAAATTATTACTTTTTTGCCTAAATCATTTCTTAAGGTTTTAAAAGTTAAAATAAGATATTATCATACTTTAAATAACTTGGGGATGAAAAAACAAAAAGAATCTTTTTATGGAAAAAATTACATTGCTTAAAAATATAAAAATTTGTGCTTTATTTTAGCTAATTAATACAAATAAATATAAAAAGTCTAATTTTACACTAAACTAATTCCAAATTTTGTGTTTAAAATGAGCTAAATTTTGCAATACATTTTGAGCTAAATTAAATCGATAAAATCCGATTTTTAGAATCAGTTGATATATACAAATTAGTGACAGAAGTAAAATTTAAATAATATTTAACATGAGTATTCAATTCAAAGATTTTAAAGTATGTAAAAACGGTCATTATCACAGGGAAAATATTAAAGTCTGCCCTTATTGTCCACAATCAGAATTTGAAAGTATATTAAAATTAAGAGGAGCTACCATTTTAACTCCGGTGTCTTTTAACGCAGACGCACTAAGCAAAAACTTAAATGTAATTTTAAGATTTGATACAGCGCCCGATTCTACCAAAAGATTTATACGAATTGATAGACATGAATTTGAATTGAATTTAAAAGAACAAATTGCGGATTGTATTGGTTGTGATCAAGAACAACTTCCACAAGAAATCATAGAATCTACAAAAAACATTGACACTATAATTAAGTCTAAATTATTAGAAAAAAATATTGTAAATTTTAGTGAGAATGATAATCTTGTTGGGGACTATTATTTGTTTGAAAAGGAAATAAGTTCGATAATACCGGATACATTATTAGTGCAGATTTTAGGTAAAGAGAGTAAATTGGACATGTTGTATAAAGGTGATTTTTATTACAATAAAAATGTTGGTTTAGCAATGAATACCGGCGCAGTTTCTATTTACGGAAATGAAGAGTTTCAAAAAGCAAAACTAGAAATTGAGAGTAAAAAATATTTATCTATATCTTTACTTGATAATTCTGTAAAGGTTTTGTGTTTACCAAACAAAGGGTTACATAATGAATTAAAATCTATTGAAAATTTTATAAGTGAGGAAATATCAATATTTAATCCAAAAGTACTTGTAAAAAAAAATTTTTCAGAAATTGTTTTAGAGGAAGATTTTAAATATGAATCTTATATTAAACACTTAACGGAAGTGTCTAACAATAATTCTCTATCAATTTATTTTAAAGTTTCGAGACAAAAAATAGCTATTGTTTTTTCTACAATGTTTAAAAAGTTGTCTGAATTGCATGATGATGGATTAATTCATTGCGACTTAAAACCTCAAAATATACTTTGTTTTAAAGATGGATTAATTCCATTTGATCCTATAAATGTAAAAGATGGCGAAATTGCTGCTGGAATGACAACTAATTTCTGTGCACCTGAACAAATATTAAACCTTCCAGTATCACCAGCAACAGATGTTTATAATTTGGGACTGATTATACTCTCAATTATTGATGGTATTATGTATGGAAAAACAACGGATTACATTATTCCAACTGGCGGAGTATTAAGAAATATAAAAATACTTACTGAGCCTTTGATTTTTTTGGATTATAGTAATTCAAATATTGAAAATGTAGATGGTATTCCAGTTTGGAGAGCATTTTTAGAAAAATGTTTGGCTTTTGATCAAGGCAACAGATTTCAAAATATGGAAAGTTTTATGATTGAGTACAATCATTTAATTGAAATGTATCCGTTAAAAAATGAAATTGAATTTAGACCAAATTTTGGAGAACTGTCATTGGTGAAAATAAATAATGAATTTGAGGCAGCTTGGTTTTTGTAATTTATCTTGAATTCAATTATTAAGTGCTTATCTGCTACTTTTCCTTATACAGCCGACCAACTACACTTCTAAAGTTCCTGGAAAAAGTTCATGGATAATCTGCGATTACCTCTAATACTTTGTTGAACCAAGTTTCAGGGTTCACATTGTTGATTTTGTAGTTAGCGAACAATGCATTTTACTAATGAGTACACCAGGATTTACAAATTTAAAAACACATCTGTTGGAAAATTATGTGTTTTAGAAAAAGAACTTGAAGACAAAACAATTTATTCAATAATGAATGATATGGGAGATATAATTTATAAAAATTTAAATGAAGATCAAATTTCTAAACTCTTTGGTGATAATAAGCCATTTGAAGATGACTAAAAACTCTCAATTGATATTTAACCACTGGTTGTTATTTATATTTTTAATAAAATCATTTGTTTCATTTGAACAGAAAGCAGTAACGTTTGAAGTTGATTCATTTCAAGTAGGGGAAGAACTACCTTATTCAGTTGTAAAATCTAATTTTAAAATTGATACAACTTGGTCAAGAGAAAATTATTCTGTTTTTAGCATAAAAAAGAAGTACTATTTTGATAAAACCAACGTGAGTACATTACTACTCAATGAAGACCACGGTGTTGGAATTCGATCATATCTTTATTCTTTTTCAAAAAACGATGATATTATTGACTTCATAAAGATACAAGACGGATCTGATAATGAATACTTGGAAGGCTTAGACAATGATTTTTATTATACTAGTAACGATAGTTTAGTTACAATCTATAGAACCAACAAAATTCCAGTTAGAGATTCAATTGATCGAAAATCTTGGACGCATATTGAAAAAGTAGATTCATCCTACATACAATTACGTTCTGATGGCTATTTTTTTGAGTTATCTGCAAAATACCCAACGAACGATGCACCCAATTTTGAATATTGCTCATTACAATTACTCGATTACTTTTATTTACAAAAATTAACTTACGATGATTTATTGCTTTTAAAAAATGAGCTTTACGCAACAAAAGGAAAACGTTTTTCTAATAAAAAAATAGCAAGTTACTTCAATACAACAAGTTGGTATACACCAAAATTTTATGATGTAACAAATAAATTAAATTCAATAGAACTGAAAAATATCAATAGGGTTAATTATTTACTTGATTTTTATAAAAAAACACGTTAAATTTTAATTGGTTTTTTTTAAATTCAACAATAATTTTATTTGTATCTTCATTTAGGTTATGACCTAAATCACTTTTTTAATTACAAAACCTAGAAAAGAATAATTTATTTAACAAAATAGTAATAAATCATTTTAATGAAAATTATTTTTGCATTTATATTTCCAATTTTGTCCTTCGCGCAAGAAGGAATATTTAAAGGATATGTTAACGATATAGATGATAATGAATATAGAATTATTCAGATTGGTACTCAGGAGTGGTTGTCTGAGAATTTAAAAACAACAAAATTCAATGATGGAAGTCCAGTACCAAACATACAAAATGAAGATGAGTGGAGTAATTTAACATCAGGAGCTTGGAGCTACTATGATAATGAAATAGAGAATAATTTAAAGTATGGTAAATTATATAATTGGTATGTAATATGTCCAATTACAAATGGAGGGAAAAACATTTGTCCTTTAGGTTGGCATGTACCTACGGAAGCTGATTGGTCTGTTTTAATAAATTATCTGGGAGGTTCAGCATTAGCAGGAGGTAAATTAAAAGAAATGGGTACATCCAGTTGGGATTTTCCAAATACTGGAGCTACTAATAGTTCTTTATTTAATGGTCTCGCAATTGGATACAGGTATGATGGACAGTTTATTAACAAAGGGAATCATTGCAACTGGTGGAGTATGACAGAATTTAGTATGGAATCATCTAAACTCGTTTATTTAAGAGAAAACACTGCAACTATGTTCGTTGGTATTGCGAATAAAAAAACAGGTTTACCGATTCGTTGCATACGTGAAAAAAGCAATGTGGAATTTTCCAAACGAATTAAAAGACAAAGACATTACTAACTATTGCAAAAGTTATAAATAGAGTCAGATTAATTATTCATCGAACAGTAAGGAGTTCTACAACGAGTGAGTTTAAGATGTATAAATAGTTTAATTAAGAACACATTACAGATATGCTTCGTGTAATTGAATTGAGTATGAATATTTTTTATTGTCTTACAACTATTTTATTGTTCTGTTTTTTAAATTCATGTACTACATTAAATAACTCGATTTTTTTGTCAAATGAATTAATATCTAAAGGGGAACACAAAACTTACATTTCGCATACAATTGGGAGTTCCTATTTTTTGCCTTCAATAAATGATTCAAATATATTTATACCGAGAATGAAATTTGAGAATTTAAAAATATCTAATTTTCCAATTCAATCCTATTTGTTTAGTTCAGATATAAGATTTGGGGTTCATAAAAGAATAGAATTAAGTACAGGCATAAGGGCTGCTTTTATTGCACCTTTACCAAGTTTTAAAATTAGAATTGGTTCAACATTACTCTTAATTGATAATACAACAAAAAAATTGGGATTGAATTTTCAATCATCTGTTTTAGCAGGTGTTTTAAACCCCATGGCACGAGTAAAAATTGTTACAGGCTATTATGGGTATGATGTAGATTTAGGTTTAAATCAAAGTTTTTTGATTAGTTCAAACGAACTATGCATTGTGCCACGTCTTCGTTTCACCCAACTTTATGGAAATAAAGAGTACGATTTTTACATTGGAACACTCAAGAATACAAATGAAAGTGTTATCATGTGGGAAAATTTTAACTATGATAAAGACGCTGAAAATATTAGTAAGTATCGGGTAAAAATCCAAGATAATTCATTACAAATATTTAATTTCGGATGCAGCTTAGCTTTTAATTTATCAGCAAAAGATAGAAGTTTTGATATAGGTGTTTTGTTTGATAATCAATATTATTTTCGATATTCAAATATTTCATTAGGTTTTAGAAGTAGGATTAATTGAAATGTGTTAATTTTTAATGCATCTGATTGCTAAACCCACACCCCAATTATTAGAAGTTCTAATAATTCCATTTAATTTACAATGTAGTTGCCAGGACCAATTTTCTCCAGAATAGATATCCGTTGAAGTCCATAAAGTTGCTTTTTCTCCAACAGCTGAAAACATACCATAGAAAGATCTTTCGCCCGAAGGCATAAAGTTAAGCTGTGATAAGTTAGTTGCTCCTTTATTTGGTGCAGACCATTCAGCAGTAGATTTAAGTTTACCTCCAGCAATAGATTCACCACCTAATTCTTGTGTTAATTTTTTCCATTCATTATGTGAAGGGATATGCCATCCTGGAGGTATAAGACCTCTTTCATCGATAACAGCATAATAATTATATAACCGACCGAAAGATTTCCCAAAATTCAAATCATTTTTAAAATAACACCAAGCAGGTTGTTTAGATACAGCCGCTTTTTCCCATTGTAATTTTGTTTTAGCGTGTGGTATGAGATCTCCGTTATTAAAGCGTGCAACATTTAAATTTTCAGCCATCCATTCTTGATTGCCAATTTTTACTGTTATTATATTAGTAGATTCATAAAGAAGATAGAAATCAGTTTCCGGAACTATATTGTCTTCATCATATTTATATTTTTCATAGTCAAGTAAAATAAGATATTTGTTTTTTATTGCACATTCATGTCTTATTGATTTAGCAATCCACTCGAAGTCTATGGAATTTAGTTGTTTAAGCACTTTTAAACATTCATTAAATTTCCCGAGATTTCTGTAAATTTCAGCAACGATTAGTTTATCTAATAAAGTGTGCTCTTGTAATAGTATTAAAATTTCATTTAAATTATTTTTCCAAATTATTTTTTCCGAGTTGTCCTTAAATAATTTTTGTTCAATATTAAATTTAAAAGAAGAGGTTTTTTTGTATTCATCGATTGAATTACACGATAGAGGGTAGTATTTACATTCATTTCTAATTCGATCATTGAAAGCTTGCCAAAGTAAAATTCTTATATACAGTTTATCTTCATCAGTTTCTAAAAAGTCTGAAGAAATAATTTCATTTAATTCTTGGATGTTGATTCGTTTAAGTTTCTTTGCATTTTTCAAATCTTCATTATAATTGGCATTCAATTTGTGTTCTTCAATTTTTTTGAAGTTTTTTACCCAATTAAATTTTTCACATTTTTCACATTTTGTTAGTGTAATTCCATACTCAAATAAAGGTAATGAGATATAACCGTCCGAGTAGAAATCACTATTAAAAGTGTTCCAACTCGATAATTCAGTATAAGAATACGGTTGATTGCAATTAGGACATGCGATAATAACAGATGATTCAAATTTCATATCAGTAGGTATTACATGAATAACTTATATTTTATAAATTTAAAGATTAAATTTTTACATATGAGAAATTTTGTTTTTATTGTTTTTTATTTAGCAGTTTCAGAATTTTCTTTCACACAGATTGATATTGATCCTGAAATTACTGATTTGGTCCAAAGGTTGCTATCTAAGAAAGTAATAAGAGATGACTCTTTAGTTTATGCTTTATACCGAGATTCATCTGGTGAAATTTCAAAAAATAAAGAACTCATGCTTCAAGCCCTGGATTATGATGGTGCTTTATTTGAATACGTTCATGGATCTTTGAAGTATGATACAGATTTGATTATAACAGCTTTAAAAAGTAATGGCTTTGCTCTACAATTCATTGATTCTATTTATCGATCAGATTTAAAATTTGTAAGTATTGCAGTTGAAAATGACGGAGAAGCTATTCAATTTGCTTCAAAAAGTTTTAAATTTAATAAAGCTATATCCCTTATTGCTGTAAAATCAGATGGCATGGCATTGAGGTTTCTTCCGGATAGTCTTAAGTTAGATGAAGAAATAAATTTAGAAGCGATTAAAAATAATCCAGATGCTTTCATTTTTGTGCATGAAAAATTTAAAAATTTATTACCGTTTATTAAGCAAGCAGTTAGTATTGATGGATCGTTAATAAAGTATTTGAATGAAAAATTCCAAAAGAACAAAGACCTTGCTTGTTTAGCTATAACGAATAATTATCATGCAATTTCATTTTTTGATTATAATATTATTGGAAGTGATGAAATTTATCCTTTAGCGTTGCAAAAAACTCTTGAATATATCGATGAACAAGGAAGTCTTCTTGACCACATAAATAAATATTTTTCTGATAATAAACTGGTTGTATATGAAAGTTTGAAAAGAAATGGTTTACTTTTAGAAATGACTAGCCCTAGATTAAGAGATGACAAAGAATTAGTAATTACAGCTGTTAAAAATAATGGTCTAGCTCTAAAATTTGCATCTTATAGTTTAATCAAAGACAAAGAAGTTTTGATTTCAGCAATTAAAAACAACGGATATGCAATTAAATTTACTGATTCTGTGATAAGAAATACGAAAGAGATTTTTATTCATGCAATCAAAAATAATGGTTTATCATTAAAGTATGCTAGTTATAGTTTACGAAATAATAGAGACTTTGTGACTATCGCGCTGCATAATAATGCTTTAGCATTGCAATATGCATCAGAACTACTTAAAAAGGATGAATTGTTGTGTTTGGGAGCAATTTGTAAACAACCTTTATCTTATTTTTATTGTGATTCTATTTTAAGAGAATCACCTGAATTTATTTTTAAAGTAGATTCGATTTCTCCTAATATTTTTGATCTAATTCCAAATCAAAAATTTAGATGTAAAAATAAGGCAAATGAAAATTCTAAAAATCAAAATGATTATTGTAGTTATAAGTATCAGTTTTCTCTTGATGAAAGAATAAAGACAGACCCTTATTTTATTGAATTTTTAGATGATAGTATTCGATATAACGAGGATTTTATAAATTTTGCAGTCGAGTTAAATTATAACTCCTTAAGATATGCTCCTGATAGGTTAAAAAAAAGCCTTGTTTTTTTTAATAGAATTATAGGTGTAAATGGTCGTTTACTTGAATATGCAGATGAATCAATTAAAGGAAATAGACAGCTTGTTTTATCCGCCGTTAAAAATAATGGTGAAGCTTTACAGTTTGCATCTAATGATTTGAAAAACGATAGTTTAATTGTTTCTTCAGCGATTTTAAATAGTTCTTTAGCATGGATATATATAGGAGATAGCTTGAAGCGAAATAAAGCGTTTGTTCTTTTTTACCACTCAAAGATTGAGGATTTTTACAATGATATAAGTGTTGAATTAACAGCAGATAAATCATTTATATTTGAATTTATAAGTAAATCTCCAATGCAATTAAAAAAATTGAATACTGAGTACAGAAAAAATAAAGACTTAGTGTTACTTGCATTTATTCATAATTACGAATCAATAGAATTTGCACATCCTTCTTTGCTAAAGGATAATAAGTTCCAACTTGAGTTAATTCAAATTATGAAAAATCAATTCAATCAATTGGAAAAACTAAATTATTTTTTCGATTTTTATGTACCAAGTTTTTTTAGATCAAATATTGAAGTTGCTCAGATTTGTTTGAATTTTGCCCCAATGAGTTTAAAGTATTTTAATCATGAAATCAGAAATTATGACAATCTTGTCTATAATGCAATTCAGAAAAATCCTGATTCATACATTTATGCATCTTATCGTATCAGAAACAATAAAGAAATCGCATCATATGCTATTAAAAATAATGGTTTATTAATTCAGTATGCAAACAAAAGCATAAGTGATGATAAAAAGTTTGCAAAACTAGCAGTAAATCAAAACCCAGAATCTTTGCGGTTTTTATCTTCGAAGTATAAACAAGATTTTGAATTTGTTTCAAAAGCTATGAAAATTAATAGTAAAGCATATTTTTATTCGGATTCATCGTTACAGAATTTGCCTGAATTTTTCTCGAAAATAGAAGATGATATATTTTTAATCACCCCACAACACTACTATCCTGAAGTATTAAAAAAAAATAGATTATTTGCAAAACATGTATTTAATAAGGTTCAATCGTGTGTTTGGTTTAAGTTTTTTGACTCCACAGTTATCAATGATGTTATGTTACTTACTATACTTGTAAAAAAAGATAGAAATATGTTAAAATGTATATTTGAATCTGATTTAATTGACAAAGGATTGGCTCGCTATATGCTGCTCAATTATAGTGTAATTGACAAAAAGTAGTTGAAGACTTCTTATCCTTTTGATTAATCTTAATAATCACTATGTATGTATTCATAAAGATCCTCTATGTTATAAAAAGATTCATTAAAGGTGTAAACAGATCCATCTTCCAAAATTTTATTTAAAGGGCTTGAAATATGCCATGAAGATAATTCACTTCCCCAATAATCAAAAACATAAATTTTATTTTCTTCTTTTCCAACATAGAAGCAAGCATCACTAAATAAATTAACACTCAAATCGGTTAAAAACGTTCCTGTTTTGGTATCTTTTATGGAAATAGTTGGATTTTTATTGTAAATCGAATTTCTCATAGATAACTCTAATATATATTCTCCAGAGGGCGTTAGATTAGCATATTTAATACTTTCACGAGATTCTCCGATTGTTAATGTCGACTTATATTTTTCTGTCTCATAAATACTTAGATTATTTCTCGGAACATAATGCCATCCATATCCAACCATATACTTTCCATTTTTACTAAAATTTAAACCATAAGGTATTTCATTATGCTCAATTGAATCTATCATCTTACCTGTTTCAATTGACCATATTTGATATTTGTCATATTTACCATTTGGAATTAAGACTAATTGATTTTTCACATCGTTAACTCCTATCGAATTTGCCCAAATAAAAACATTCGTATCAAACTTAACAGATCTAGCTGCTAAATCTAAAACCCGAATGGTTCCATTCCTTAGCTGATATGAAATGTACTTCAAATTTTGACTTACGGACAAATTATGAATTGAAGAATTTTCAGTAATTGTTTCTATAACTTTACCTGAATTTAAATCTGCTATATAGAAGAAATTTTTGATTTTAACATGTGAATTAATGACAGCAATCTTTTTGTCAAAATCAAGTAATACCGCGCAAGAATCGTTGGTTTTGATTTTTTCAATGTTTACCTTACTTGTTTTATTTAAGCACCAAAGTCTTATAAAATTCTCTTCATCAAAAGCAGCACCTGAATGACTCCCTCCTTTTATATTTGAGAAAGATAGAAAAAGATCTTTTGTTGGACTAATTTCAATTGTTGATGTATTATTTGAATATACTTTATGATTGTTTAAAGGTTGAATTTCCTCTTCATTATTCAAAATATCCCATGAGTAAATTTCATTATCATAACATAAACTTATCAATTTACTTTCATTGATTGACAATACTTTTATTGTTGCTTTGTGTGATTTTAATTCATTTAATAAAGAAAAAGATTTTAAATCATATAGATAAATGGTACCATCATACCCACCTAAAATTAAACGATCTGTTTTTTCATTTACTGCTATTGCAAAAATATTTTGCGGAGTTTTGAGCGTTTTGAATGGAGCACTTTGTCCAACCTTCCAAAATTGACATGTTGAATCTGAGCGAGATATTACAAAAGCGTTTTGCTGTGGAAGGGCTACTAAATCATAATAATCGCTTTCTTCCCGATGAAGAGTAAATATACTACTGTCTTTTTTAATATTGTAAGAAGATATAAAACTGGAATCTTTATCTTGAACCTTACAAATAAAAATAGAATCGTTAATAAAAGCAACTTTTTGAACATCTTGCCAATAAAAATCAAATTTTTGAATATACTTTCTTTCGATTAAATCCCAATAAACCACTTCATTATCGCTTGCTGTTAAGAACTTATTCCCGGATTGATTTAAAGCAATTGAATAAATAGTACGTCCACCATCACCATATTCAGCTGAACGATCATCTTCAAACAAAATTTCCTTAGTATTTTGTTTAAAAATAGCTTCATATTTACCCGTATTAATGTTCCAAAGAAATGTTTTGTTTTGTTCATCACCTGCTAAAAACATACTGTCACCAGGTAAAAGTTTCAAGGATAAAACTTTTCTGTGATCAAATTGTTTACTGTAAAACCCACCTTGATTCCTATGATATAGTTGACTTAAAAGAGAAATATTATGTTTGTTTTCATCCAATAAAATTGATTTTTCTGCTAATCGCAACGATTTTGTTGGATCATTTTTTTCATACAAATAACTTAACATTGAATATTTTACACTTTCAGCTTCTCGTTTTAGTTGATTGTTTATTTTCATATTTTTGGAATAAGCACTTTTCTCTCGTGATAATAATTCTTTTTGAGATTTTATCAATAAATCCTTAATGTTTGAATTGGTTCTTGGTGATGAACATTCATTTAACGCTTTATTAAAAAAAACACAAGCAACTTTGAAATTCTTTTTGTTAAATGCTTTTAGCCCCTCACTATAATTTTTATCAAAACAGGCATAATCCTGTCCAAAAGAAAAACTAGAAGTAAACAATAACATGAACAGAAAATATTTCAACATAGTAATATCATTAAAAATTAATATTTTAGGAGCCTAAAATTACTATATTTTTAAACATGAAAATCCAAATTATACTATCCTTTTATTTTCTTTTACTCATTTCTAATTTGTATTCCCAACTAGATTCGATTTTAAATTTTCAATTAAAAATTCCATCTGAAAATGAAATTCAATCCAAGCTCAATATATGGGGTACTTATTATTACATTCATACTTTTGAAAGTTCTGGTACAATCCCATTGTTATTAAAAGAAGGTGTTGAAAGTGGCTTGTATGCTGACACATGTGATTTTTGTATAGCATCATTAGAAGGTACAGTTATGATAAGAGATAAAAAAAGTAAAACATATGTTTTAAATTATTCATCTACGTCCTCAAAAAATCAAATTGATTGTAATAAATGTAATAAACTTAAAAATAGTAGTTTAGATACAAAAAGATTAGGGAGTGTAGTCTGGGAATTTACGGAAGGTTTTGGAAAAGGAATTGAAAATTTCAATCTAGTGCCTTTCAGAACAATTGCAGTTGACAATCAATTTATTCCATACGGAAGCATCGTTTTTATCCCTAAAATCAAAGGATTGATTTTTACAGACGATTCAAATCAAAAGTACACTCATGATGGTTATTTTTTTGCAGGAGATACTGGAAGTGCAATTAAAGAAAATCATTTTGATTTTTTTATCGGTTTAAAAAAAGAAAATCCTTTTTCAACTATTATTACATCAAATAAAAATGATTTGATGGAAATCTACATAATCAACAATCCAAGAATACGTGAAGATTTTCTTAAAATGGTAAATTAATTTTTATTAATTGTTAGGTTTTTAATTTATTGACTTTAAAATTAAAGTCATTCTTAATGT
>CALQBR020000005.1 GCA_943328865.2 Sphingobacterium thalpophilum | reverse complement strand
TAGACAAATTGGAGTTTTTTTTATTTTCGGAGGTTTTTATTTTTCTTTTCTTCTTTTGCGTTCTGACTTTATTAAATTGAGCTCTCTACTGGTTTGACCCGCTACAGACGTATTTTCTTCCGCTCTTCTTATTAAGTATGGCATCACGTCACGAACTGGCCCAAAAGGTAAATATTTAGCTACATTGTATCCATGGGCAGCCAAATTATAACTGATATTATCGCTCATTCCGTACAATTGTCCGAACCAAATTCTATTGTCATTCTTAGCAATATTTCTTTCTTGTTGAAAAGCCATTAATTTGTAAGAACTCAACTCGTTGTGTGTGCCTGCAAAAATGGCCATTTTGTCAATATTTTCAATCATATAATGAACTGCTGCATCATAATTTTCATCGGTCGCTTCTTTTGAAGCACAAATTGGAGTGGGATACCCTTTTTCTTGTGCGCGCGTATGCTCCTTTTCCATGTAAGCGCCACGAACTAATTTCATCCCAATATAAAACCCTTCTGCTTTGGCCAATTCATGTACTTGTTTCAAGTAATCCAGACGATCCCAACGGTACATTTGTAAGGTATTAAAAACAATCGCTTGTTCCTTATTGTATTTTCGCATCATGTTGGTTACCAATTCATCTGCCGCATCTTGCATCCAGCTTTCCTCGGCATCAATAAGTAGCGCTACCTTTTTTTGGTGGGCTTCGTTACAAACCAAATCAAAACGGGCCACTACTCTATCCCACTCCATTTGTTCTTCTGGCGTTAAAGCTTCCTTAGCTCCTATTTTTTCATATAGACTGATTCTTCCAAAACCAGTCGGTTTAAAAACTGCAAATGGAATTGCTTGGCGTTCTTTGGCAAATTCTACTGTTTTCAAAGTCATTTCAAGAGCTGCATCAAACTGGGATTCTGCTTCTTTTCCTTCAACAGAATAATCTAAAACCGATGAAACCCCTTTGGTATACATTTTATCAACTACCGAAAGGCAATCGTTTTCATTGACCCCACCGCAAAAATGATCAAAAACAGTCGCTCTAATTAATCCTTCAACAGGCAAATGTGCTTTAATAGCAAAATTAGTGACTGCTGTTCCAATACGAACTAATGGCTCGTTGGCAATCATTTTAAAAAGAAAATAAGCCCTATCTAATTCGGTATCACTTTTTAGTGTAAAGGCAACTTGAGTATTGTCGAATATTTTGTCCATTGGTTTGCTAATGAGCTAACTAATTGCTAGTATATAAACTAATAATTTAGTAATTAATAATAATAATTTTGCAAATATAATTAGAATTTAATATTTATAATTTAGAATTGGCTATTCTTTTTATCATTCCGTTAAAAATGAAAAAATGAAAGGGCAACATACTATACCAGTATAATCTTCCAAAAATTCCCTTTGGACGAAAGGTAGCAATTTGATGTAAATAATTGTTTTCGTCTATTCTAAACTCGAGCCAAGCTTCACCTGGAAGCCGCATTTCGGCATAAAGCAATAGGCGTTTATTGTCTTTATCCGCTAACAAAACACGCCAAAAGTCAAGAGCATCACCATTGTCCAAATCAGTGGGACTTTTTCTACCACGTCGCAAACCCACACCGCCAAATAGTTTGTCAACAAAACCTCTTAACCGCCACATCCAACTACCGTAATACCAACCTTTCTCTCCTCCAATGGACCAAATATTGTTTAAAACTTGTTTTGAATTTAAAATTTTAATTTTCTTGCTGTCTTTCAAACAACCAAAATTGGGTATTTGGACATGATTTTTAAAATCACTGGTTAATCGACTGCTCGTCAAACTATCTTTCCAACTAGAAATCACCAGATTTTGTTCAATTTTTTCAAAAGCGAGTTTGATAGCATCTACGTATGAAATGGGTTTAATATTTAACTTGTTTTGTAATCGATTGTCTTTACAAATCACTTCTACTTTCATGCTGTCAACTAAATTCATTGCCAATTTATAAGAAGTTGACGTTACAAAATACAACCAATAGGAAGACAATTTAGGAGTCATAATGGGTATGGTCCAAATAATGAGTTTTATACCACGTGTTTTGGCATACAACTGCATCATTTGTTTATAGGTGATGACATTGGGACCTCCAATATCAAATGAATCATTAAAACAATCCACTCTATTTTGAACTCCAATTAAGAAATTAATAACATCTCGAATGGCAATGGGTTGTGTGCTGGTTAAAACCCATTTTGGGGTAATCATAATAGGCAATTTTTCACATAAATCACGAATGATTTCAAAAGAAGAACTTCCTGAACCAACAATAATTCCTGCTTTTAATACTGTTAAGCTGTGTTTTCCTTCAGAAAGAATTTTTTCAACATTATTGCGCGAAAGCATGTGCTTAGATAATTTAGGATCATTCACAATGCCACTTAAATAAATGACTTGCTTCACGTTCATATAAACCGAGTAGTCGTTAAAATTCTGAGCTGTTTTAGCTTCCATTATATCAAAAGTTGCTATTGAACTCGACATAGAATGGATCAAAAAATAAGCAATATCAATATTTTTAGGACAGTTTTCAAAGTTTAATTCTTCTAAAAAATCCACTTCCCAAATGGTGATTAATGAAAGTGTTTGTGCGTCCAAACCCAACCGCATTTTATCCCGCACCGCACAAACCACCTCATGTCCTTGGTTGAGCAATTCTGGAAGCAATCTTCTGCCCACATAGCCATTAGCACCTGTTAATAAAATTTTCATTTTGATTTCTTTAGAAGTTAATTAGTCAACCATAAATTCCTAAAAGCCCTATTTTTATCATAATCAATCGCTTGTTTTTCGATATTAAAATAACGGTTTCCTCTAGGGTCATTTCCTACTCCTGCTAAATAAGCCCAATTACCCCAATTACTGCAGGCATCATAATCAATCAATTGTTGTTCAAAATAGGCGGCACCATAACGCCAATCGAGTTTTAAATCATTACATAAATAACTAGCCACATTCTGGCGGCCGCGATTACTCATAAATCCTGTGTATTTCAACTCCCTCATATTGGCATCTACAAAATCGACCCCAGTAGCTCCATTAATCCAGTCTTGAAGTTGATGGCTGTTCTTTTTGTTGACTGTAATTCTTTTATTCTGAATTCCAGCCAATTGAAAAAAATTAATAGTGTATTTTTTCATCATAAATCTAAAATAATCACGCCAAAATAATTCAAAAACCAACCAATAGGTCGATTCATTAGCTCCAAATTCCAATTCATATTTTTTCAGTTCTTGATAAATATACCTTGCCGAAATACAGCCTAAAGCCAACCAAGCAGAAAATTTAGACGAATAATCCGCACCGACCAATCCATTTCTCGTTTCCTTATAATTTGAAATACATTTAGAATCAAAAAAATAGTGATTCAAACGAGCCATTGCTTCCGTTTCACCCCCTTTGAATTGTAGGACAGCCCTAGTATCTATTGGAGTAAATTGAATCTCTGCTTCATCAAACAAGGATAAATTTAGAGGTGGAATTTCTGGAGATTTAATTTGATTGGGCGCAACAAATGAAGGCCTAATTACAGTGGTCTCCTTTTCGGTTTTTTTTCTGAAATTGGTAAAAACATCAGGGATATCTTTTATTGAAAAAGGCAAATCTTCTGGGTGATACAAGGTACTGGTGCTAAATTTCTGAAATTCACATTTCAACTTAAAAAGTGCTGCTTGCACGGATGCTTCCGTTTGTTTTTCTTCATAGGCAACCTCCTTTTTGGCAAAAACTTTAACGGCTTTATATTGCTTGACAATTTTTGGAATTTCAATTTCAGGTTTTCCCTTTACAATCATTAATCCTGATCCTAATTTTCGTAAATTATTATCTAAATCAAGGAGTGATTCTAATAAAAATTGAAATCTAAAACTCCCTATCTTCTTGAAGCCAAATTCAGTGGTCGTAAACTGAGAATCGTCCAAACAATAAACAGGAATAATAGTATCACTTTGCGCAATTGCTTTGATGAGTGTTTCATTATCGTGCAAACGCAAATCCGTTTTAAACCAAACTATTGTTGTTTTCATAATTCATTTATATTTTTTAAATAATAATCCGCTTGTTGCAACAAAGCGATTTTATCTTCAGATTTCATTTTTCGCCATACATTATACATCATTCCGATACGGGGATTAGAAGCTAGTTTGTCTTCATTTTTATCATAAAAATTCCAGTATAAACTATTGAAAGGACAAGATTTATCGCCTGTTTTTAAAGCTTTTTTATAATAACACGTCCCACAATAATGACTCATTTTGTCAATATACGCAGCAGAACTCACATAGGGTTTTGAACCCACAATTCCACCATCTGCAAATTGACTCATCCCCCTTGTATTGGTAATTTCAACCCATTCGAAAGCATCAATATAAATGCCGAGATACCAAGCATCAATCTCGTCAGGATGAATGCCAGCCAGAAGTGCAAAATTCCCTGTAATCATCAAACGTTGAATGTGATGCGCATAAGCATAATCTAAGGATTGATTGATGGCCTCTTTCATGCAGTTCATTTTGGTCTTTCCTGTCCAAAACCAATGGGGCAATTTTTCTTGATGGTTGAAAAAATTCATTGTTGCATACTCTGGCATTTTGAGCCAATAAATTCCTCGCATATATTCGCGCCAACCAATTATTTGTCTTACAAAACCTTCTAATTGATTGTATTGAATTTCATTCGGTCGATTGCTCCATTCTTCAATAGCGCGTTCTATTACTTCTTTAGGCGAAATCAATTTGATGTTCATCGAAAATGAAATTCTTGAATGGTACAATGACCATTCATTGGGTGCCATTGCATCTTGGTAAGTTCCAAACAAAGGCAAACAATTTGTGGCAAAAAAATCTAATAATGCTAAGGATTGCTTTCTATTGATGGGCCAAACAAAATGATTCACATCAATTGTTCCAATGGTTTTTAGATCGGCTTGGTTGATGGCTTCCAAAATAACAGAAACCTGATTATTGAAAACCAATGGCGGAGTTGGTTTATGATTTTTCGGCAACTTTTTTCGGTTATCCCCATCATAATTCCATTGACCCGTTAATGGTTTATCCCCTTCCATCAAAATATGGTGTTTTTTTCTCATAGCCCGATAGAAACTTTCCATTAAATAGGTTTTCTTACCTTCAAAAAAATGTCCCAATTCATTTCGAGTGGTAAAAAAATGTTCGGAATCAACCACTGAATTGGTTATGGAAATGGATTCACAAAGATTTTTCAAAACGACATCTATCCGATATTCATCAGGCAATTGGTATTCAAAATGGGTAAAATGGAATTTCGAAATTAAATTTTGAATGTTTCCATCAAACGATTGTTTATTGTTTGGGTCATTTAGGTGAAAATAAATAACCTGATGGTGATTAGACACCAATTCATTAGAAAAACCTTGCATGGCTGAGAATATGCCAACTACTTTCTGAATATGGTGTCTAGCATAATCCGTCTCCGTTCGAATTTCCATTAGAACATAAACAATGGAATCATCAACGGTGTTAAACCAGGAATGATTGCTATTTAATTGATCGCCTAGAATGAGTCGTAAGGTTTTGTTCATTTTATTTGTTGCTTCTGCATTTATCACTACAATATTTTACTTCTTCCCAAACTTTTTCCCACTTCTTACGCCAGGTGAATGGTTTGTTGCACACCATACATATTTTGGAAGGCAAATGTTGCTTTTTAACTCCTTTCATCACTAAATTGTAATTTTGTTCGTTTCCAATTTACTTTAACAGCTGAACCTTCTGCAATAAAAACAGCAATTGGTTTGGCTTGATTTAAAACAGAAAATGACGCGCCATACATGGCTTCAAAATCGCAATCGACGCTGTAATCATTAACTTTATGAACGTTCCAACTAGGATGATGCAACTGGTATTCTGTTGTATTTTGATCATTAACCTTTGTATAACCATAATAATGTTCATAAATGAATTTTTCTAAACTATCGATTTTCATCAAACCAGATTTGGTTTCCGAATCAACATAGATACTATTCCATTTTTTATTTTTAAGCCATTGAAAATGTACTTTTTGACTATTATTTCCTATTGTAATTTTGTTTTTAGTTGGTACAACAGTATAGTGTTCTTTGTATAATCTATTAGCCAACCAAGCAACAGGCTTGTAAGGTATGGTTTCATTAATAAAAACTACGCCACGTTTTATTTGGTTTTCTTCTTTACGTATAACATAAAAACGCAAATTGATTTCTTCAAAAGTTCCAAAATAGGGAATTGGGATATTGAATAATTTAGTTTTTTTAAACATAAAACCTACTAGACTGATATAGGCTTTACCTTCGAACAAATCAAGTTCGACTCCTTTTGGCAAAAAGGGTAACAAAATTTTTGGTTCAATTTCATAATTGGCCATGATGATATTCTCCCATTTTGCTTTTAAAAATACAGTCATTTTGAATCTTATTTTTTTATTTTCTTATGGCGATTAGCATTACTAACATGTTTTTTCAAAATTCTAACTCCTTCTTCTTTTACATCGGGTTTTTTCCTAAAACTCCAAACAATATCACTGGCTTTCTTTCGGGTTTCCTCAATATCAACAATTGGAAACGGATAATCTTTACCCAATTCGCAGTTATAAAATTGTTGCTCAATGGGGTTTAATTTCCAGGGTTCATGGATTAAATTATTAGGAATTTCGGCCAATTCAGGCAACCATTTTTTAATAAAAACACCTTCTGAATCATGTTCTTCCGAATTTTTAATAGGGCTATAAATTCGAATGGTATTGATCCCGGTGGTACCTGATTGCATTTGTAGCTGTGGATAATGAATTCCAGGTTCATAATCTAAAAATTGTCTGGCTAGAAAGTGTAATTCGCGCCAATCTTGCCATAAATTGAAAGTAAAAAAAGAAACCACCATGGCTCGCATTCTAAAATTAAGATAACCCGTTGCCACCACACATCGCATACAAGCATCTACAATAGGAACACCCGTTTTACCTTCTTGCCAAGCTTTGATATAGGCCTCATTTTTAGGTTTTACTAACGAATCATAAGCGCGATTTACATTTTCAAATTCCATGCGACATTCATCTTCAAATTTTTGCATAAAATGGCAATGCCAATGCAATCTGGAAACAAAATTCAATATCGCTCTTTTATTTTTGGAACTTTCGTAATACTGATTGGTATATTGATAAATCATTCGCATACTGAGGTTTCCATAAGTTAAATAAGGAGACAATCGGCTACAGCTTTTTCTGCTCAAACTTGGCTTAGAAATATGCTTACTGTAATTTACATAGCGATCTTTAACAAAACTATCCAAATACCGCCAAGCCCAATATTCACCACCTTGTTGGAAATTCTCATTACGAGTCCTGATTTCTTTTGGAAGCGCACTCCCTTTTAATTCATTGTATAAGTTAATTTCTAAATCTTCTAAACTTAAGGCATTTAACTCAATCATTTTAGGAATGTCCCGCATGACCTTTTCCCAACGTTTATCCCAATCAATTCTGGATTTTAATTTCCGAATTACACCATGCATTTGTGATTGTTTCCAATCAATTTTATTTTCTTTAAAAAAAGCTTGCATGGCAATATCCCTATCAAAAGTGATTTTATTGCCTATTTCTTGATGCGAAAAGACGCTTTGGATGGAATATTCGTTTAATAAGCTTTCAAAAACAGATTGAACTTCGTTATGAAAAAAGTAAATCTTTCCCGATACCGCATTCAATTTTGATTGCATTTCTTGTAAAGACTCATAAATAAATCGCCAATGGCGTACATCGGAATCCTCGTAAGACATCACTGAAGGCTCAAAAAAATACAATAATAGTATTGGGAATTTTTCTTGATTGGCCATAAAAAGAGGTTCGTGATCTATAAAACGTAAATCGCGTTTGAACCAAACAATATTTATGGGTTTTTTATTCAATTCTGAATGATTGAAGTTATTTCTTTATCGGGTTTTGCATAACTTAATCGGTCTAATTGAATGGTTTTGTGATAACTGTCCAATCCTGAACACGTAAGTGAGTTGGCTTTTTCTAAATCGATAAAACCATCTTCCTGCAAACAATTTTCTGGTATAAAAATTTGAGTAATTTCACCAATAATCATAATGGTGTTGTTTATCGAAATATCTAACTTTTGTTTCAATTCGATGCCCAATTGTACTTTACTTTCAGATACAAAAGGGGCGAAAAAATTATTTTTATAGGCTGGAGTTAAACCTGTTGCATCAAACTCTGAAATGCCATTGTCATATCTCGCAGAAGTTTGATGTGCCTGTTTGTAAATGGATTCGTTGATATGATTAATCGTATAAAAACCCGTTTCCAAAATATTGTTCATGGTATCACGCTCTGGAGGACTTGGTCGGAATATCATTCCAATTAATGGCGGATTGGCTCCAATATGAAAAAAAGAACTAAAAATGGCTAGATTTTCATTTCCTAGACTATCAGAAGTTCCAACTAATGCTACGCTTTTGAATCCACCCAAGCTGTTAATTAGATGAACACGTTGCTGCTTTGCCATAGCCATTATTTCATCAAATAGAATCTGTTTGTGCATTTGAAAAGGTATTATTTTTAGAGAAAAATTTTTCTTTTTGATTTATAACAATCCACTTTTTGTCACTATTCAGTTTAAAAGTACCTATGTGTTCTTTATTCCATTCATGAGGCGCTATTAATGACAAAAATTGTATTCCATCAGAGGCGCTGTACAAGTGATAAATTTCGCCAATAACCGGTTCAAATGAAAATTTTGCGTTGTAAACTAATTCATTCCATTCATATTCGATCATTAGATTTTCATATTGGGCTTTGAGTTCATTAAACTTACTTTCAAACTCTTTATTTACATTACTGATGCCCCTACTTTTCCATGAAACTACATCATCAATTTTAATTACCGGTGCGCCAATATTAGTCGAATAAGGCAACAGGCTGGCATTATATCCATTTTCTTCTGAGTAAACGACATTATCGGGTTTTTTACTTTCCATTTAAATTAACTTTTAGAAATTATGTTTTTTATATGATTTACTGCTATTCTCCATCCAATTTATGAATACCTAAAATAAACTTTTTATAGGAATATCCTTATTTATATTCATGATTTCGATAGTGTAATTGGGTGTATTGATATTGTTTAACTAAATTAAATAAACATTAAACAAAATTAAGTGTTTTTTTTGTCATTTACATTATTAATAAATAAAAAGAAGCTGTTATTGTTATAAATTAAAATGAAAGAATATTATCCTATTTTTGTTGAAATTTAAAAACCATTATGCAATTTATTCAAGCCAACGGTTATTCTATTTTTTTTAATGAAAATGGATATGAGGCACTCAACAAACATTTAGCCAATAATCAGTACTCCAATTTGTTTATCATTGCAGATACCAATACCAATGAGTATTGCTTACCTATATTCTTACCGTACCTAGAAACCGACCTAACCATTGAAATCATTGAATTTGATGCTGGAGAAAGTTTTAAAAGTATAGATACGTGTGTTGAAATTTGGAAAGTCCTCACCGAACTAGGAGCTGACCGAAAAAGCCTATTAATCAACTTAGGAGGTGGTGTGGTGAGTGATTTAGGTGGATTTATAGCCTCTACTTTTAAAAGAGGAATCGACTTTATTCATGTTCCAACTACGCTATTGGCAATGGTAGACGCCTCAATAGGTGGCAAAAATGGGGTTGATTTGGGAAATTTAAAAAACCAAATTGGCGTCATAAATACCCCTAAAATGGTTTTGGTAGACACGCAGTATCTAGAAACCCTTCCTCAAAATGAAATGCGCTCTGGATTAGCCGAAATGCTCAAACACGGACTAATTTATGATTCTTTATATTGGGAAAAGTTCTTGGATTTGAGTGCAATTGATTTTAGTGATTTTGATGAATTAATTTATAATTCTATCGAAATAAAAAACAATATTGTCCAACTTGATCCAACAGAAAATGGCATTCGAAAAGGGCTGAATTTTGGGCATACTTTAGGACATGCTATAGAGAGTTATTTCTTGGAAAATGAAAACAAAGATCTCTTGCTACATGGAGAAGCTATTGCGGCGGGAATGATATTGGAGAGTTATATTTCATGGAAAAAAAAGCTAATTTCCGCTGAGGAATATGTCCAAATCAAGACTACCATTAATTCTATCTTTGAAAACATTTTTTTTGAAGAAAATGACTTATCACCTATCATCGAATTACTCATTCATGACAAGAAAAACGAGTTTGGTAATATTCAATTTGCATTGATAGAAGGGATTGGAAAAATTAAAATAAATCAAGAAGTTGAAAATGAACTAATTAAACAAGCATTTCTAGATTATAAATCTTAATATTTTTTTAATAAAAAGGGTTGCAAATCGGATATATAATTTTTTACATTTGTCTGAATGAATAAAAAGAAAAATACAAGGAAACAATCTTTCTGCAAGAGCCAAAACAATAATTCTTATTTGGGATTATTTGATAGTTCCATTGCGGTAAAAGAAATCCTAAAATTTGATTTTTCAAAAAACAGTAACATTTATCAAGAGAACCTTCAAATTGTTTTCGCTAATATTCGGGTTTGAAAATTAGATTCATTTAATTTTTTCAATTACTTTTAATCTAATATTACCGACAAATAAATGAATACTAAATATTTCGATTTAATCAACCAAACGTATTATTTCCCTCAAGAGGAGTTCAATTTAAACAAAGACAACCTACAATTTCACAACATCGATTTGATGAAATTAGTAGAACAATACGGTACCCCGCTAAAATTCACTTATTTACCTCAGATTTCCAAAAATATCAACAGAGCCAAAACTTGGTTCCGAAATGCAATGGAAAAAAACAAATACGACGGTAAATACTACTATTGCTACTGCACCAAAAGTTCTCATTTTGAATACATTATGAATGAGGCTTTCAAAAATAATGTCCACATTGAAACATCATCAGCTTTTGACATTAATATCGTCGAGAATTTGATGCAATCTGGAAAAATAAACAAAAGCACTTATGTGATTTGTAATGGTTTTAAAAGAGACCAATACATAGAGAACATTGCTAGAATTATTAATAATGGCCATAAAAACACCATTCCAATTATTGATAATTATGAAGAGTTGGATTTACTTCAAGCGCAAATCAAAGGAAAATTCAAAATTGGTATCCGAATTGCAGCCGAAGAAGAACCTAAATTTGAATTCTATACCTCAAGATTGGGTATCGGATATAGAAATATTGTTCCTTTTTACAAAAAACAAATTCAAGAAAATAAAAGATTGGAACTTAAAATGTTACACTTTTTTATCAATACGGGTATTAATGACAATGCTTATTATTGGAATGAATTGGTTAAATGTATCAAAGTGTATGTAGCACTTAAAAAAGAATGTCCTTCATTAGATAGTCTAAATATTGGTGGTGGATTTCCTATCAAAAATTCATTGGCATTCGAATACGATTATCAGTATATGATTGACGAAATCATCAATCAAATCAAGATTGCGTGTGATGAAGCTGAAGTAGCCGTCCCTAATATATTTACAGAATTTGGTTCTTTCACCGTTGGGGAAAGTGGCGGTGCTATTTATCAGGTTTTATACCAAAAACAGCAAAATGACAGGGAGAAATGGAATATGATCGACTCCTCTTTTATTACTACTTTACCCGATACTTGGGCGATAAACAAGCGTTTTGTAATGCTTGCTGTAAACCGTTGGAACGACACCTACGAAAGGGTCTTATTAGGCGGGATGACTTGTGATAGCGACGATTATTACAACTCAGAACAAAATATGAATGCGATATATTTACCAAAATACAACAAAGAAAAACCTTTATTTATAGGATTTTTTAACACGGGTGCCTATCAGGAAACCATCGGAGGATATGGTGGATTACACCACTGTTTGATTCCGCAGCCCAAACATATTTTGATCGATCGCGATGAAAATGGGATTTTGGCTACTGAAGTTTTCTCTGAACAACAAACCTCGGAAGATGTTTTGAAAATATTGGGATATGATAAATAATAATGATTCTTTATTAATTCCTAATTTTCAAAAAAACTTGGAATTCCGACTTTAATTCTTGAACTTTAATTTAAATTATAAAATAAAAAATAAAAAAATGGGTAAAGGACCAATCAGTCAGTTTATTGAAAAACATTACTTGCATTTCAATTCTGCATCTTTAGTTGATGCTGCTAAAGCTTATGAACAGCAATTAGCTAATGGCGCAAAAATGATGGTAACAATGGCTGGAGCGATGAGTACCGCGGAAATTGGAAAGATTTTTGCCGAAATGATTCGTCAGGATAAAGTTCAAATTATTTCTTGCACAGGAGCAAATCTTGAAGAAGATATTATGAATTTGGTAGCCCATTCCCATTACGAAAGAGTGCCTAACTACCGTGATTTAACCCCACAAGAAGAGTGGGATTTACTAGAGAGAGGATTGAACCGAGTTACAGATACTTGTATTCCAGAACATGAAGCCTTCCGTCGTTTACAAAAACACATCTATAAAATATGGAAAGATGCCGATGATAATGGAGAACGTTTTTTACCACATGAATTCATGTACAAAATGTTGTTGTCAGGTGTTCTTGAAGAATATTATGAAATTGACCTTAAAGACAGTTGGATGTATGCTGCTGCCGAAAAGAACCTTCCAATTATCGTTCCAGGTTGGGAAGACAGCACCATGGGAAATATATTTGCTTCTTATGTTATCAAAGGTGATTTAAAGGCCTCTACCATGAAGTCTGGAATCGAATACATGACTTTCTTGGCTGATTGGTACTCAAAAAATAGTAGTAATGGCGTAGGTTTCTTCCAAATTGGTGGAGGAATTGCTGGAGATTTTCCTATTTGTGTAGTTCCTATGTTATACCAAGATATGGAAATGCATGACGTTCCTTTTTGGAGTTATTTTTGTCAAATATCCGATTCTACCACTAGCTACGGATCTTATTCTGGAGCAGTTCCAAATGAAAAAATCACTTGGGGTAAATTAGACATTAACACGCCTAAGTTTATTATAGAATCAGATGCCACAATTGTAGCGCCGTTAATTTTTGCTTATTTATTAGACTTATAGAACATTATGAAAAGAATTATTGTTGATTACAGCAAATTGACTAATGAAATTTTAAACCTATTGGTAGAGAAATTTCCCGATGGATATGATGATTCGAATATTATCCGATTTAAAAATCACAAAGACGAGACTATTGAAGCCGTTGAAGTAAAAACAGAGGACACTATTTACTTGGTTAAAATTAGCACTAAACTAGCCTCAAGAATTATTAATTTTGACGAAGATGATGACATTATTGCTCCGTTAGAAGCGATTAAAGGTATTGATCTTGGTGACCAAGATGAGGATGACGAGGACGAAGAAGATCAGAGTGATAAACCTGATCTTGATTCAGACGACGAAGAGGATAATGATCCTGCTGATATAGCTGATGAGGATGATGAAGATTAAATTTAAAATAGTAAAGGAACTCCAAATGAGTTCCTTTTTTTATAAATATTTTTATTCAATATGATGATTACTTCCTTTGCTCCTATTATAAACTCAGAAACCAAAATATTGATTTTAGGAACTATTCCAGGTATAACTTCACTAGCAAAGCAAGAATACTATGGCCATACTAGAATTCATTTTTGGACCATTCTCTTCCGGCTACTTGACACAATGCCAATACCTGATGCTTTTGAAGAGAAAGTAAAAACACTTCAAAATCACAAAATTGGATTATGGGATGTTTTAAAAAATTGTAAAAGACAAGGAAGCTTGGATATTCATATTAAAAAACCTGTAGAAAATGATTTTGAAGGGCTTTTAAAACAATGTCCATCCATTAATAGAATTGTGTTTAATGGAAAAGAAAGTCATCGATACTTTTTTAAAAAATTCGGACAAATTCAAGGCATTACCTATTTTGTAATGCCTTCAACGAGTCCAGCCAATACGATGCCTTTGGAGAAAAAATTTGAAATTTGGGCACAGTTTTTAGCCTAAACTACAAATACCTTTGTCTAAACACTTCTTGATGGTGTTTTTGATGTCCGATAAGAATAAAGCCTATAGCACGAACCGAAACCTGTCTATCAGAAGCGATTCCGATTTTTCCTAATTGCGCTGGAGTAAAGCTTTTAAAAAGAAACAATGTTGATTGTCTTACCAAAGCCAGTTCAGACAATAATTCCTGAATACTTCTAGTATTGGCATTGGCATTAGTTACATAAAAATTCTCATCAAAACCCGGAAGAGAAGTAGCGTCATTTCTAGCAATGCGCAAAGCACGGTAACTAAAAACACGTTCTACATCTATGAGATGTTGGATAATATCCTTGATGGTCCATTTTCCTTCAGCATAACGAAAATCAAACTTATCCATTGGTATATTCTGAACAAAACGAATAAAATCATGAACACAAATCTCTAACTCTTCCAATAACTCAACATTATCTAAAGTCTTAATGTAACCTTCATAGAATGGAGCATATTCATTTACAGGTAATTGATCTAATTTCATTGTCTACTATTTTAATAAAAAAAACCTCATTTCCTATGGTAGAATGAGGTTTGTATGTTAATTTCAAACGTATTACATATTTTTAAAAATCGTGTGCATCAAGCGTTTTTTATCATTGATACTTTCGTCCAATGAAATCATCGTTTCTGTTCGGTACACTCCTTCAATGTCATCAATCATAAAGATTACATCTTTAGCATGTTTGGTATCCTTCGCTCTTATTTTACAAAAAATATTAAATTTTCCTGTAGTAATATGCGCTACCGTAACGTATGGAATTTCATTAATACGCTCCAAAACAAATTTAGTTTGCGAAGTATTATTAAGAAAAACACCCACATAAGCAATAAATGAATAGCCTAATTTCTCATAATCAAGCGACAAAGAAGACCCCATAATAATGCCAGCCTCTTCCATTTTTTTGACTCTTACATGAACAGTTCCAGCGGAAATCAATAATTTCTTAGCGATATCTGTAAAGGGAACTCTTGTATTATCAATCAACATATCCAAAATTTGGTGATCGACTTCATCTAAACGAAACTTACTCATAAAATATTTATTTACTGTCTGCAATAATTGTCTAGAAAACGATTGAAAAATTAATAGAATGTATAAAGAAAAACTATCCTGTTACCAAGCCATTAACAATTTTAATATTTTTCCCCAAAGAAAAGGTTGCCCTTTGATTCACTTTAGGAAAGTTGCCTTCCACATTTTCATATAAAGCTTCATGTGCATCATATTCAAAATGTCCTTGAATATCTTTTAATTCGCCAATATCAACAATATATGCGTTTAAAAAAAGCTGATGATCAATTAACTCTTCTTTGTATTGAGCCGCAAAATTCGTGATTATTTGAGTATCATCATAATTAATTTTGACATTTTTAAAGACAAAATCATAAAAATAGACTTTATTTTGAGGAATATTCAAATATTCACTTAATCTACTGTCATTAGAATTTCTTTTTGAGAGAAATTCAAAACCCGAAAGCAATGCCATGAAAATGTATTTTCTAGTTTCTTCCCTATCATAATCTGCCGGAAAATGTCCAGCTTCAATCAAAATAGTAGGTACCTGTAAAGACTGAAAAGTATCTCCTATACAATTGATATTAAATGAATCATCAAATCGACCTACTTGGCTTGGGATATAAGATTGTAAAGCTTGATTCATAGCGACAATCACAGCAATGGCTTTCATCCGAACCTCATTAACTTCACGTGCTTCATTATAAGAAGGCGCTAAAAAAGAAACCGTAGCGGGTTTATTGGTATTTTCAGTTCCGAAAATTGTACGCTGATCATGTAAGTTATAACAATAATGGGGTTTAAATCGCTCAAAAGTGGCGCGCAACAATCTGCTTTCGGGCTGCGATAAGGTTTGAGAATCCCTATTTAAATCCATTTTATTCGCATTTTCTCTTGTATAAAGCAATGCCCCGTCGGGATTTAGCATCGGCAAACAACAAAAAGTAAAGTGGCTTCGTAATGCTTTAGCAAGAACAGTATCACTATTTAATAAATTTAAAAAATCAAATAATGCTTTTGTTGTGGTACTTTCATTCCCATGCATTTGCGACCAAAGCAAAATTCTTGTTTTCCCAGTACCAATTTCACATTGATAAATCGGCTTTCCAAGAACTGATAGTCCAATGATATCGATTTGAATTGTTGACTCAAACCGATTTAAAATGGGTTCTATATTCTTTAAAGTAATATAACGACCGTGTAAACTTTGCTCTTTAAAGCGACTGTATAAAAACTCCAAATCCATGCTGACATTTTTGATTTTACAAAAGTAAACATCTTTGT
>CALQBR020000004.1 GCA_943328865.2 Sphingobacterium thalpophilum | reverse complement strand
TTCACGCGGCTTTTTAATTTTAGTTTTTAATAAACTTGGTTTGGAATTTTTTATTTCCGGAATGGGCTTCAATAAAATACAAACCATTAGCTAGATTTGATACATTGATTTGGTGGAGGTTTTGGTCTTTTTTCAATACTATTTTACCAGTAATATCTGTAATGGCTACACGATCAAGGGTTTCTTGTTCAGGCAATTGTATATTAAGCTCCGCATGGGTTGGATTAGGGAAAACAGCCATTGCTTTTTTAGGTTCGATTGGATTGACTCCCAACGGACTCGTGTTCTTAAAAACGCTAATAGAACTGCTAGTGCCATTTGTAATGGTTTTTTCCATTAAAATAAAAAATGGGTTTGTTTGAATCCAAATATAATTTACGGTAGTTCCTTCGGTCTTTTTTTGACGAATTACATTGGTATAGGTCCCCAAGGGTGTAATTAACGTACCATAGGCATCATAAACTGTTGTAAAGGATTTTGGACTTATATCAGTAATCCCTTTATAGGTATCGGTAATGGTAGTGTTATAAGTGTATGGAAATGTATACATAATAGAGGTGTCCGTATATTTATTGGCCTGTCCCAATACTTCAATGCCAAGCGATTCAAAACTAGAATCGGAACGACGAAAATAGGTTTTAACACTAATATTATTGTTATTAGTGATCTCCAAGACATAATTTTGATTAGAGAAATTTGAACTTACCGAAGTAATATTAGTTATTGTAGAGTTTTGGGTTAACGTTAATCCAGAGAAATCCCAAACTTGATTTGCTCCGTCATTTCCTTGCGAAAGGCTGGAAGGGGTGCCACTATAACCAATACCAGATAATTCCGTTCCAAAATCAGTGTTATTTAACACAGGTTGTGCATTCGCAAAAAAGCTACAAATTAGTAGCGTGATAATAAGGGTGTAATTTTTTGTCATTTTTTAGGTTATAAAGAATTCATAAAAAAACAAAAGTATTGAAAAAATCAACTAGTTTTCAGGTTAATGGTCATTAAATGTATCATTTTCAATCACCCATTGCTGAATGGAGCATTCGTAAATCTTAAATACGACCCATAAAAAAGCTCCGATTATAAAATCGAAGCCTTTACTTTTAATCTTTATTTTTTGTGAGCATGGTTTTTTTGTTCTTTATTCTTCCGTTTTTTGTCCCATCATCATCAAAAAGGCTTTCAGGAATTCATCGATTTCACCGTTCATTACACCTTCTACATCACTGGTTTCATAGCCTGTACGCACATCTTTTACTAATTTATAAGGATGCATCACATAATTTCGAATTTGAGAACCCCATTCGATTTTCATCTTTCCTGCTTCGATGTCATTGCGTTGTGCTTGTTGTTTTTTTAATTCAATTTCGTACAACTGAGATTTTAGCATTTGCATGGCCCGTTGCCTATTGTCGTGTTGCGAACGGGTTTCAGAACACTGAATCTGAATTCCAGAGGGTTTGTGTGATAATTGTACTTTCGTTTCTACCTTATTAACGTTTTGTCCTCCCGCACCACTCGAACGCGCTGTAGTGATTTCGATATCGGCAGGATTGATCTCAATTTCGATGGTATCATCCACTAATGGGTAAACATAGACTGATGCAAAAGAAGTATGCCGCTTTCCATTGCTATCAAAAGGAGAGATTCTCACCAAACGATGCACGCCATTTTCCCCTTTTAAATACCCAAAAGCAAAATCACCCTCAAATTCCAAGGTAACGGTTTTGATTCCTGCAACATCTCCTTCTTGAAAATTGAGTTCTCTTATTTTATAACCGTATTTTTCAGCCCACATCATGTACATACGCATCAACATGGAGGCCCAATCGCAACTCTCAGTTCCGCCCGCTCCAGCAGTGATTTGTAATACCGCACTCAAACGATCTCCTTCATCAGAAAGCATGTTTTTGAATTCAATCGCTTCAATGTGGTTATTAGTAATCTCATAATGCTGATCTAACTCTGCCTCGGAAAGTTCTCCTTCTCTAAAGAAATCATACGCCAATTGCAATTCATCCGCCATTTCAACGGCTTTGTTGTAGTCTTCTACCCATTTTTTCTTGGAGCGAAGATTTTTTACATACAATTCGGCTTCTTTGGCATTGTTCCAAAAATCGGGAGCTAAGGTTTTTTCTTCCTCATTAGTGATTTCAATTAATTTGGCATCAACGTCAAAGATACCTCCTCAACGCACCAAGGCGCTCCACAATACCTTTAATTTGTTCGGTAGTTGTCATAAATTATGTAATTTTGTATCGCTTTTTATCGAAGTGCCTTTGTATCTTGATTGTAAAGGAATTCTTTCTATAGTTTTTGAAGCCAACGAAAGAAAAAGTACAACATAGAATGGCTATTTAAAAAGCTTTAAGTTTTGGACAAAAATAAGACATCCTTTTGAGATTATGGAAATAAATTTAGTGAGTGATACCGTTACCAAACCCACGCCCGAGATGTTGCGTTATATGTTCCAAGCGCAAGTAGGTGATGATGTATACAAACAAGACCCAACTGTTATTGCGCTCGAGGCCAAAGTAGCGGCGATGTTTGGAATGGAAGCTGCCTTGTTTTTTCCGTCGGGAACGATGGCTAATCAAGCCGCTATTAAGTTGCATACCCAACCTGGAGAACAATTAATTGCGGATCAATGGGCGCATGTTTATAATTATGAAGGCGGTGGGGTTTCCTTTAATAGCGGGGTTTCCTGTTGTTTATTGGAAGGCAATCGCGGTATGATTACTGCGGAGCAAGTAGCAGGAGCCATCAATCCACCAGCGTTTTATCATAGTCCGCTGACTAGTTTGGTTTGTGTAGAGAACACGACCAACAAAGGCGGTGGGGCTTGTTATGATTTTGAAGAATTTATCAAAATCAAACAGGTTTGTGTTGCCAATAATTTGAAATTTCATTTGGATGGCGCTCGAATTTGGAATGCTTTAGTCGCTACTAATGACAATCCAGCCGCCTATGGAAAAGTGTTTGACACCATTTCAGTTTGTTTATCCAAGGGATTAGGGGCTCCGATAGGCTCACTTTTAGTATCTGATGAAGCAACAATCAACCGAGCCTTGAGAGTGAGAAAAATGTTAGGAGGAGGGATGCGTCAAGTGGGTTATTTGGCGGCAGCAGGATTGTATGCCTTAGAACACCACATCGAAAGATTAACAGAGGATCACAGACGGGCTAAAGAATTGGCCGCTGTTTTGGAACAGTGTAATTGGGTAGAGAAAGTAGCTCCAGTTGAAACCAATATTTTGATTTTCTCTGTCAGGAAAGGATTAAATGAGCAATTGCTTATTGAAAAACTCAAAGAAAGAAACATTTATATTAGCGCCATGGGAAGTGGTAAATTGCGAATAGTAACCCATTTGGATTACCGTGAAGTGATGCACAGCTATGTTTTAGAAACTTTAGAACGAATTGCAGTAAAATAAAAACAAAACCCTTTCATTGTAAGAAAATGAAAGGGTTTTTAGTTTTATCTATTTAAACATATCTTCCATCCCTGGAATCATTGGCATATCCATTTTGGTAACTGCATCTAGTTCGCCTTGGTTTACAGCAGTTGCTTTTTCAATGGCTTTGTTGATGACCAAAATCAAGTAATCCTCCAATTGGTCTTTGTCTTCCAATAAAGAATCGTCGATGGCAATTGACTTTATTTTATTGTTGGCCGTTACGGTTACTTTTAGTAACCCATCACTGCTTTTTTCGTCTATTAAAACAGTATCTAACCTTTTCTTTGTATCTTCTATTTTTTGTTGGGTTTCTCTAAGTTTACCCATCATTCCCATTAAATCCATAATTAGTTTTTTTTAATTGAATCACAAATTTACAAAATTACGTCTGTAAAAACTACTAAGAAATATATTTAAAAACAGTTGTATTGGTTGGCATTGTGTTATTTTTGTAAATTCATTCCTTATAAATTCATCCATAAATGACAGCAAAAATACAACCACCGGTTCCTAAAATTGTTCCTAAAGTATTAGAAAAATTAAGTGACATCAGAACCGATAATTATTTTTGGTTAAATGATAGAGAGAATCCAGAAGTGATTGATTATCTAAATCAGGAGAATGCGTATTACCAAGAAATGACCGCCCATACCCAAGCATTACAAGGCGAATTGTTTGAGGAAATGAAGAGCAGAATTAAGGAAGACGACGAATCGGTTCCCTATTTTTATAACGGATATTATTATATTTCTCGTTTTGAGACTGGTAAGGATTATCCTATTTATTCCCGAAAAAAAGCAACGCTCGCGGCCAATGAAGAAATTATGTTTGATTGTAATGAATTATCTAAAGGGCATACTTTTTTTCAATTAGGAGGATTGAGCGTCAGTCCAGATAATAAGTTTGCTACTTTTGCAGTAGATACTATAGGAAGAAGAATTTATACCCTTAAAGTCAAAAATTTAGTTACGGGAGAAATCCTTAAAGATACCATTGAAAACACTTCAGGCGGAGGGACTTGGGCAAATGATAACCAAACCATTTTTTATACCCGACAAGATAAAATAACGCTTCGTTCAGATAAAGTTTTTAAACATAAATTAGGAACGAATTCCGAACAAGATGTGTTGGTTTTTCATGAAAAAGACGATACTTTTAATGTAGATGTTACCAAAGAGAAATCAAAAAAATACATTGTAATTAGTTCCTCTAGTACCTTAACAACTGAGTTTAGAACGTTATTGTCGGATAATCCAGATGGCAAATTCAAAGTTTTTCAGAAAAGAGTCAGAGGATTAGAATATAATATTTCTCATTTTGGAGATCACTTTTATATATTAACCAACAAAGACAAGTCTACGAATTTCAAATTGATGAAAACCCCTGAATCAGCGACTTCAAAAGAGAATTGGGAAGATATTATTGCCCATCGCGAGGATGTTTTATTGGAAGATATTGATATTTTTAAAGATTTTTTAGTCGTTTCTGAACGCAGTAATGGGCTGAATAGAATTCGCATTATGCCTTGGAATGGTGAAGACGCTTATTACTTGCCTTTTGATAGCGAAACCTATACGGCTTACACGACTACGAATGTAGATTTTGAGACTGATATTTTGCGTTATGGATTCCAGTCAATGACAACGCCTGCTTCGGTTATTGATTTCAATATGAAAACCAAAGAAAAAGAAATCAAAAAAGAACAAGTGGTTCTTGGTGGGAAATTTGACAAAATCAACTACACCGAAGAGCGGGTTTGGGCTTGCGCAACCGATGGAACAAAAGTACCTATTTCGATGGTGTATCGCAAAGGATTGAAAAAAGAGGGTAACAATCCTTTATTACTCTATGCTTATGGGTCTTATGGCGCATCTATGGATCCTCATTTTTCTTCAACGCGATTGACCCTTCTGGATAGGGGTTTTGTTTATGCAATTGCGCATATTCGTGGCGGTGAAGACTTAGGAAGACAATGGTATGAGGAAGGGAAATTATTAAAAAAGAAAAATACATTTACTGATTTTATTGATTGCTCCCGATTTCTAATAGACCAAAAATATACCTCGCCGCAACATTTATATGCCGAAGGCGGTTCAGCAGGCGGATTGTTAATGGGAGCGGTAATCAATATGGCTCCGGAATTATACCATGGCGTCATTGCACAAGTACCTTTTGTAGATGTAATTACCACAATGTTAGATGATACGATTCCTCTAACAACGGGAGAGTATGATGAATGGGGAAACCCAAATATTAAAAAATATTATGACTATATGAAGTCTTATTCCCCTTATGACAATGTGATGGCTCAAGATTATCCCAATATGTATGTGTCCACGGGATTGCATGATTCTCAAGTTCAATATTGGGAGCCAGCGAAATGGGTTGCGAAGTTAAGAGCATTAAAAACCGATAAAAATCTATTACTTTTAGATACTAATATGGATGCAGGACATGGTGGTGCTTCGGGAAGATTTGAGGCTTTAAAAGAATTGGCTAAGGAATTTAGTTTTTTATTAGATTTAGAAGGAATTAAAAAATAAATAAGAAAATTTTTCTTAAATTTGTAAGTACTTGAGGTTTTAAAATAATAATTTTACCTCGACTAACTATTTTTTTTATGAAAGAAGAAATAAAAACATATAATAGTGTCTTGGAGCTAATAGGAAATACACCACTTATTAAGCTAAACAAAGTTACAGAAGATTTAAAAGGAAATTTTTACGCGAAGGTAGAAGCTTTTAATCCTGGACATTCTTCTAAAGACAGAATTGCATTATATATCATAGAAGAAGCGGAGCGAAGAGGTATTATTACTCCTGGAGACACGATTATTGAAACGACTTCTGGAAATACCGGCTTTAGTTTGGCAATGGTTAGTATTATAAAAGGGTATCAATGTATTTTAGCCGTTAGTTCTAAATCTTCAAAAGACAAAATTGACATGTTGCGTTGTATGGGGGCTAAAGTATATGTTTGCCCAGCACATGTTGCTGCTGATGATGAGCGTTCCTACTACAATGTAGCCAAACGTTTGCACAAAGAAACTAAAGGGTCGGTTTATATTAACCAATATTTTAATGATTTAAATATTGAGGCCCATTATAGATCAACGGGTCCAGAAATTTGGGAACAGACTTCAGGTAAAATTACCCACCTGGTTTGTTGTAGTGGAACAGGAGGAACTATTTCTGGAACAGCCAAATTTTTAAAAGAAAAAAATCCAAATATTAGAATTTTAGGCGTTGATGCATTTGGATCAGTGTTAAAGAAATACCACGAAACCAAAGAGTTTGATAATGATGAAATTTATCCTTACCGCATTGAGGGTTTAGGAAAAAACTTGATTCCAACAGCGACTGATTTTGATTTAATAGATCAGTTTACCAAAGTATCTGATGAACAAAGTGCTCATGCAGCTCGCGAACTGGCTAAAAGAGAAGGATTATTTGTAGGATACACTTCAGGTGCGGCACTTCAAGCGATTAAGCAATATGCTGAGGATGGGGAGTTTGACAAAAATAGTAACGTAGTGGCCATTTTTCCAGATCACGGTTCGCGTTATATGAGTAAAGTTTTTAGTGATGATTGGATGAATGAACAAGGTTTTTTTGATACAGTTAATGCCGAAGAAGTTCAGAGAATTGAATTTATACAATAATCGATACTATTTTTAATGCAATAAAAAAAACTCCAGAGTAATCTGGAGTTTTTTGTGATTATAAAAGAGTGCTGATTACTCTTCCATGGTATGATAGACGTTCATTACGTCATCATCTTCTTCTATTTTCTCAATTAATTTTTCAACATCTGCAACTTCAGCTTCGGTTAGTTTTTTGGTAATTTGTGGAATTCTTTCAAAACCAGAAGAAAGGATCTCTATACTTCGATTTTCTAATTCTTTTTGAATGGTTCCAAAACTTCCAAAAGGGGCGTAGATTAAAATGCCATCTTCGTCTTCAAAAACTTCTTCAGCACCAAAATCAATTAGTTCCAATTCTAATTCTTCTGGATCAATCCCATTGGCGGGGATTCTAAAGTTACAGGTATGATCAAACATAAATTCTACAGAACCTTGAGTACCCATAGTTCCGTTACATTTATTAAAATAACTTCTAATGTTCGCCACAGTTCTGTTATTGTTGTCAGTAGCTGTTTCAACAAGAATGGCAATGCCATGAGGCGCATACCCTTCAAACAAAACTTCTTTGTAATTAGCAGTATCCTTATCAGTAGCTTTTTTAATGGCGCGTTCTACATTTTCTTTAGGCATATTCACTGCCTTTGAATTTTGAATAACGGCTCTTAATCTAGAATTGGCTTCTGGATTTGGCCCGCCTTCTTTTACCGCCATTACAATGTCTTTACCAATTCTGGTAAAGGCTTTAGCCATTGCTGACCAACGTTTCATTTTTCTACCTTTTCTAAATTCGAACGCTCTTCCCATTTCTAAGTTTATTTTAATTCCGACAAAATCGGGACAAATTTAAAATTATTTTACGTTTTTTTAAAACACTATTATTTTTTGTAAAATGGTAACTTTACCACTTTTGCAGGTACATCATTTTTTCTAATTCGGATAAAAATACCACTGTCAACAGTTGAAAAAGAAGTAGGTACATAACCCAATCCGATCCCTACATTCATAGAAGGTGACATGGTTCCAGAAGTTACCATTCCGATATTGTTTCCGTCTTGATCAACAATTTCGTAATCATGACGAGGAATGGCACGATCCAGCATTTCGAATGCGACTAATTTCTTAGTAACACCTGCTTCTTTTTGTTTTTTTAAGTTTTCTGAATTCGTAAATTCCTTATCAAATTTAGTAATCCATCCTAAACCAGCTTCTAATGGAGAAGTATTGTCGTTGATGTCATTACCGTAAAGACAGAATCCCATTTCTAAACGCAAAGTATCGCGAGCAGCTAAACCGATTGGCTTAATTCCGAAAGAAGCTCCGGCTTCAAAAACTTTATTCCAAATTAACTCGGCATCTTCATTTTTGAAATAAATTTCAAAACCTCCAGAACCCGTATAACCTGTAGCAGAAACAATAACCTCTTTCACACCGGCAAAATCACCAATTTGAAAACTATAATACGGCATGTTAACCAAATCAATTGAAGTCAATGATTGCATGGCTTCGGCAGCTTTTGGACCTTGTATTGCTAATAAGGAATAGGCATCTGATTGATTTTCCATTTCTACACCCAAATCATTGTGGCTTGAAATCCAGTTCCAATCTTTTTCAATGTTTGACGCATTAACCACTAACATATAATGGTTGTCAGCCATTTTATAAACGATTAAATCATCAACGATTCCACCTTCAGCATTTGGCAAACAAGAATATTGTGCTTTTCCATCTACTAATTTAGAAGCGTCATTTGAGGTTACTTTTTGAATCAAAGCCAAAGCATTTTCTCCTTTTAAGAAGAATTCTCCCATATGAGAGACGTCAAACACCCCCACACCGTTACGAACTACTTCATGCTCAATGTTAACTCCTTCATATAAAACAGGCATATTGTATCCTGCAAATGGAACCATTTTAGCTCCTAAACTTTTGTGAACGTTTGTTAATGCTGTATTTTTCATTTTTGTGTTGTATGTAAATTTAAAGCCGCTAATGTATTGATTTTTTTATGGAGTTGCAAAGGGGAGCAGTTCCAAATTTCATCTGTTTTTTCAGTGCTTTGAAATGGCTTTCAGTTTTAATTTTAATTGAAAAATTACCTTTTTGAAAGGTTCTATTCTCTCTATATTTCGTAAATTTAGATTAGATAAAATCACGATTTTTATGAGTACGCATTATCCAATTGATACAAACGAAATCAGAATGAGGTTTAGGCCTATGGATCGATATACCCATAAAGGAATTCAAGGTCATGCCTTGATAGTTGGGGGAAGTTACGGAAAAATGGGATCAGTGGTTTTGGCTTCCAAAGCTTGTATGAAATCGGGTTGCGGTTTAGTCACAGCTTTTATTCCTAAGTGTGGTTATGAAATTATGCAAATAGGAATTTCAGAAGTTATGGTTGTTACTGATGATTATCAGGAACACCTTACATTTATAAAATCAGACTTAAAAATACAAGCCATCGGTATTGGAATGGGGATGGGGCAACATTCAGATACCCAACAGGCTTTTTTTAATTTTTTAAAAACCAATACGTTGCCTTTAGTGATAGATGCTGATGGTTTAAATATTCTTTCTCAAAACATCGAATGGTTGTCGTTACTGCCTAAAAATGCAATTTTGACGCCTCATTTAAAAGAACTCGAGCGATTGATTGGCAAGTGGGATTCAGAAGTAGAACAGTTTGAAAAAGTAAAGGAATTGTCAATGACTTATAATTTGATTATTATAATTAAAGGAGCACCCTCTTTAATTGTTCATGGCGCGACTGTTTTTGAAAATACTACAGGAAATCAAGCATTAGCCACTGCCGGCAGCGGTGATGTGTTAACAGGAATTATCACGAGTCTTTTAGCGCAATCCTATAATCCTATTGATGCTGCTATTTTAGGGGTTTACTTACATGGCTTAACGGCAGATATTGCCGCTCCAATAATGAGTTATCAGTCATTTATAGCCTCCGATATTATTGAAACAATTGGTAAGTCCTATTTACATATAATGGAATCAATAGAACATTAGGGGGTAATTTGGATATTCAGAGCTTTAATTTATTGAATAAATCAATGCGTTTTGTTGCCTAAGCTACTGCTGCATCTGCTCTTACAATGTTGCCATTTAGATCGATAAGAATAAATATCGGAATACTATTAATGGTGTATACCTTTACTATTTGGAAATTCCAATCATTATCGACATTCAATTGAATTCCTTCTAATTGTTTTCAGTAACCAAATGATTTCATTTTTCGTGATTTTTATCGTGTTAATTGAAATACTGATCAAAGTATTTTTTAAAGCTTATTATTATTTTAAATGTTATTAACAACCCTTGTTTATTAATTCCTATTTACGGAATTTTGGCTTACAAAATAAAAAAATATGGACAATTCCCATTATATCAGTACAGATGTACTTACTTTAGATGTTTTACAAGAAATTATTGCCCATCATAAGAAATTGGCTTTATCTGAGGAAGCACAAGTCAATATTCAGAAGTGTAGGGAATATTTAGATAAAAAAATGGAATCCCATGATAATCCTATTTATGGAATCAACACTGGGTTTGGATCACTTTGCAATGTGATTATTTCAAATGAAAACCTTTCTAAATTACAACAAAATTTGGTAAAATCTCATGCCTGTGGAACAGGAGAGGAGGTGCCTCATGAGATAGTAAAAATAATGCTGCTTTTGAAAATCCAGTCTTTAAGTTATGGGCATTCAGGGGTGCAATTAGCAACAGTAATGCGATTGATTGATTTTTATAATAACGATATTTTACCAGTAATTTTCACACAAGGGTCATTAGGAGCTTCAGGTGATTTGGCTCCTTTGGCCCATTTGTCTTTGCCACTGTTAGGGGAAGGGGAAGTGTATTTTAACGGAAATAAAGTTACTGCAAAAGAGGTCTTGAATCATTTTGGATGGACTCCCATTGTTTTACAGTCCAAAGAAGGATTGGCTTTATTAAATGGAACACAATTCATGAGTGCTTATGGGATTCATATTTTAATAAAAGCTTGTAAATATTCCTATTTTTCGGATTTAATTGCTACCATTTCTTTAGAAGGGTTTGATGGTCGACAAGAACCGTTTAACGAGTTGATTCATTTTATTCGTCCTCACAAAGGCCAAATAGTTACGGCGAATCGTGTATTGGAATTTTTAGAAGGAAGTCAGATTATTACCCAGAAAAAAATTCATGTTCAGGATCCATATTCATTTCGTTGTGTGCCACAAGTACATGGCGCTTCCAAAGATGCGATCGATTACGTAAAAAAAGTATTTAAAACAGAAATAAATTCGGTAACTGATAATCCAAATATTTTTATCGAAAGTGACCAAATCATTTCTGGAGGAAATTTCCATGGGCAACCTTTGGCGATTGCATTGGATTTTCTTGCGATTGCTTTGTCGGAATTAGGGAGTATTTCCGAAAGACGAACGTACCAACTGATTTCTGGATTGCGCAACCTACCTGCTTTTTTGGTAGATAGTCCGGGATTGAATTCAGGATTTATGATTCCACAATATACTGCTGCGAGTATTGCTAGTCAGAATAAGCAGTTGGCAACCCCTGCAAGTATTGATAGTATTGTTTCTTCAAATGGACAAGAAGATCATGTAAGTATGGGAGCAAATGCAGCTACGAAGGCATTGCGTATTATGGATAATCTGGAACGCATTTTAGCTATCGAATTGATGAATGCTTCTCAAGCAATCGCTTTTAGAAGACCGTTACACTCGAGTGAATTTATTGAATTGTTTTTGAAATCATACCGCGAGGAAGTGCCTTTTGTTAGGGAAGATCGCATCTTGCATTATGATATTGTCAAAACAGTTGATTTTTTAAACAGTTTTCAGATAGAAGAGGAGTTATTTAATTAAATAATTGATTCTAAAAAGCTATAAAAGGGTTGCCGTTTTAAAATGGCAACCCTTTTTTTTTGTTCCAGTAATTTCTATTAGCCCTATTTTTTCAAACAATTTGAGGATATTTAGATAAAAACTAGGTTTGATTATATAACTAAGTAATGAATACTGTTTGATGTCGCATTTTAAAACCATCACAAAACAACTCAATATTCTGATTTTAAATTATCTATTACGATTTTTAGACTTTTTACTTTACGACTTTAAAACTTTCGACTTACTTAATATATTGCTTAACACTATATTCTTGCAGTATCGAAAAGTCCCATTTTTTTTGTGCTTTCAATTAATTCAGCATCAGTCCCACCTTCAAAAAGGAGTTGTTTTTTCATGTTGGCTTTCCTCTTTTCGATAGCGCTTAAGGAAAGTGGAATATAGTTGGGTAAATTTTTAGTTTTGATTCCTTCCGCAATAAGTTGTAGTATTTTGCTATCATGTTCGTCCCAGTTAATGTTTTTAATCAGAAACTCTTTTTGCGCTTCTACTATCGATTTACTAAAATAGGGTTCATGGTTATTGATCGTTTCCATTATTTCAGGAAAACTTCTGTAATTAATATCGTTTTTTGAAATAAATCCTTGAGGTTTTAATGTTTTTACGATTCGGTTTACCCAAACAGGTTCGCTATGCATGGAAATGATAATTATCTTACAGTTAGGGAATATTTGTTGGATCAGGCTGCCCAATTCATCTCCAGAGCGTAAATTCATTTCTTCGTAGGCGGGTAGACTTACGTCAATAAAGGCCAAATCTAAATTTGCCTGATTGATTTTTAATTGGTGAATCACTTGATAAGCTTGTTTACAGTCATAGGCAATGTGATACACTGCATTTTTGTTGATCTCAATAGCAGATAAAAGAGCGATATAACTATCTACATTGAGCGGGTGGTCTTCAATAATAAGAATATTCATTTTGTATTAGTTTGATTTGCTATGCATATAGTATGAATAGCTAATATACACCAAACCTAAACAATATAGACTGAAAAATTTACGGTTTTACCGTATAATTTCATTTTGCTCCTTCATTAAATTGCAATAAAAAATGCAGTTTTCTTATATTCTTATTGATGGATCTACAGTTATAGATGCTACTCTAGAATTGATTAAAGCCCACGATGCATTTTTGTGTGTTGCTGTTTGTAGGTCAAGGAATGAGGGAATTAATAAAATATTGGAATTAAAACCCGATATCGTTTTTATGAATATTAGTGAGGCAAATCCTAAAACAGAAGAATTAATCACTTTTTCTTTGTTAAGTGAATTGCATGAGTTTCTAGATGTTTTGCCAACTACAATTGTAATAAGTGCCTCTAAAGAACAGGCTTTTGAGGCTTATCAAAGGGGTGTTTTAGGTTATCTGTTGCAACCTATTGATGCTAATGAATTGCGTAAATGTTTGATGCGCTATCAAAAGACACATAAGGCTTTGTATGCCAATAAAATATCGATTAAAACTAATGGTGATTATCATTTTATCAAGACTCATGATATTGTGTATTTAAAAGCTGATAATAATACGACGGATTTCTATTTGCAGTCGGGGAAGATAATCACAGCCTTTAAGACTTTGAAACACTTTGAAAAATTATTGCCTTTTTATTTTTTGAGAATTCACCATGGCTATGTCATCAATGTGGATCATGTAAGTCGGATAAATTTGGGTAAAAACCAGTGCTATTTATTAAATAATGAGATTTCATTGCCTTTTTCTAGAACCTATAAAGACAATATTTCTACTATTATCATTCGGATTTCTTAAATCTTTTTGTCCACCACTTATTAAAGTGATGGGCATCATACCATGTGTTCCCTATTTTTATTATTGTTGCGTTGCCTTTTTGGATTGGTTTATTTCTTTGTCACTACTTTTAAAAACTTTTGTAATTAATAAAATAGCATAGCGATAAGTGTATGGTTAGGAAAAATAGTTTTTGATTGTTTTTTTAACTTTATGAATGAAGGATGGTTTATATTCTTCGGTGTTTACATTATGCAAATCACAATAAAATATTTTCCAATACGCATGCAAGGAATAACCTAAGTCTCGGTAAAACTTTTTATAAACTTCAGAGTTTTCATCGTATCCTAGTTGATTAAACAATCTTATTATTTCGTTTGTATCGACAGATTTTAGATTTTCATTCTGTTTCCATTTAATCTCTCCATTAATCATAACGATCGCGTGGTTGTGGTGCTTTTCTCTGATTAATATTTCTTTATATTCATTAGCTATTTCACTAACAATTTCTCTGTTTAAATACTTCATTAAAAATAGGGTAGATTAAAATATCGACTTACTTATTGATATCAATTGGTTTTTTAAAAATTACTTCTGTTTTTTCAAAAACATTTTGCAATGATAATCATGTTGGTAATAAATGAATTACGGTTTTTTAGGAAACATTTTACGGTTTTTACAATAGAAACAATGATTTTGAGACTTTAATGATTCATTGCTTATTAATGCGGATAAAGATTTAATGAACTATTTAAGAAAAAACAGAAATCGTTGGTGCGGGCTTTTTTAGTAATTATTTTTAGGATTCATTTTGAAATTTTAAAGGATGAGTCAAACTATTTAAAATTGAGGTTTCACCGTAAAATTTGTGGTTGCACTACTTTTAAATTGCAAATAAAAAATGCAATATCCTTTTATTATTATAGATCGTTCAACTTACTTAGAAACTACACTGAAGCAAATAACAGCATTTAAAAATTTTCAATGTCTTGCCATTTGCAAAACTCCAAAAGACGGTATTAATAAAATTCTTGAGCTGAAACCTAAGGTGGTGTTCCTGTCAATTGCCAATCCTATTAAAGATAAAGATTCCATTGCTATTTCTTTACTTAGTGAGTTGCATGAGTTTTTAGAGGAATTGCCTACAGTCATTGTATTAAGTGAGGGGAAGGAAGCGGCATTCGAGGCCTATCAAAGAGGCGTATTTGGTTATTTGTTGCTACCAGTTGATCGCAATGAGTTAAGAAAATGCTTAATGCGTTATCAGAAATCCCAAAGGCCTCATTTTTAACATTAAAAGTCAGGTTAAATAACATGGTTACTGCCATTATTTACAAAGGCGAATGAAATTTTTGAAGTCGGTAATACGCCGACTTTTTTATTTGGTACCAAGGACAAAATTGTTACCATCTTGATTGAAAAAGACTACCCTTTTATTTTAAATCCACAACTACTTTATTATTAATAAAACTTTTCTAGCTAGAATTTATTTGGCTGCAAACAACGCTTTATTGTTTCAAAAAGAGCGATACCTCACTGCTCTAGACCTTAAAATGGCTCCAAAGACACAATTTCACTACGTCTATCGCAAACCCAATTGGTAGTGTTATTCTCAAAATCATACCGGTTACTATCAGCAGCCTACCAGTTACTAAACAGCGGCTAAAAGTAGCTTTTAGAGAGAGGTCTGTTGCTACTTTTGACTATTCCAATTAACGGAATATTAAAGCTTTAATGGTTGTTTTAATGTAGGGATAAGACATTAAAACACCTCTGTAGAGACTTCCCTTCTTTTCAGAAAAATCAATTTACCTAGTTGAACCCAGAAGGTTTGACAAGAAATCTATTTCTAATTTTTAAATGATTTTTTATGAAAACAAATTTTTTACCAAAGTTACTTTTATTGATAATGTTGGCTCTTTTTTTACACTCCTGTACCGCTGAAGAGGACCTGCCCAAACAAACTCAAAATGCAGATAACACTTCTACAACACTGGATGGGCAACCAATAATAATAAAACCGAAATAAGTGTATTTATATTAAACCTACAAAAGGCTATATTTTATAGCCTTTTTTTTTCATATTTTTGAAAAAAATAATACTTGAAAAACCTTAAATTTTTATCGGTCATTCTTAGTTGCCTAGTATTGCTTTCATGCAATCAGAGAAAAGAGAACACTCTAAATAATTCCATTTTTGAATCATTAAATTATAAGAATTATAATCCCGAAAAGAAACTCCAATATTTAGATTCTATTAAAGCTATTTCCAATCAGCTAAGTAATACTTCTAGCAATAAGGATTTTTTATTTAAATTATCTGCAGAATACTATTATTTAAAGAATTATAGAAAATCATTTGATGTTTGTATAAATATTATGCGATTAGCTATAGCAACCAATGATACGTTTGCTATAGCTAAAGCATATCGGTATATGGGTGATTGTCATGAATTAGATCGAAAAGATAGTGCTTATTTTTATTACCAAAAAGCAGAAAAACTTTTTAGAGCCATAAATGACAAAGAAAATATTGGGCACGTATTGTTTAATAAGGCTTATATCTTATTTCATGAAGGCAATTATTTAGAGAGTGAAATTGAAGGATCCAAAGCATTACAATTATTAAAACACAGTAATGACCCCCAAATGCTTTATTCCTGTTATGAATTAATGGGGTATAATTTTCAGTATTTGGATGAATATGAGAATGCCCTAAAATATTTTAGACTATCCAAGACAGCGATGGATAATATTGACAAAACGAAAAGTGATTTTGTCGAAGTAGGAAATTATAATGCCCATTACGCCATTTGTATGGCCAATATTTATGATAAGACCTTGCAATATGATAAATCCATACAAGAGTTACGTTCAGTATTAAATGAAAATTTAAAAAAGCAGTTTCCCAATGATTATTCGGTAGTCATCGGAAATTTGGCCTATTCTAAAATGAAAAAAGGCGATTTGGAAAATGTTGAAAACTTACTTATGGAAGCTTCATCTATTTCAAAAAAGAATAATCATGAGACGAATATTTTATTCAATTTGATTTACCTTGGCGAATATTATTCGGTTGTAAAAGATACAGTAAAGTCTATAAGTTATTTAAAAAAATCCTTACAATTAGCAGAGAAGCTTA
>CALQBR020000003.1 GCA_943328865.2 Sphingobacterium thalpophilum | reverse complement strand
GGTATTGTTTACGCTAGTCGCGCCATGACCTATCAAATAAACCAAAGGCGCAAAATGATTCACCAAGCCGATACTATTCAATAAAGCAACTACTCTATCAGCCATTTCTGGTACTGTAAAACCAATTTGAAGATTGTTTTCCGGTTTGTATTCTGGTTTATGTTCAATGGTAAGATTGGCTTTAGCATCCATATGTCGGAACGAAGCACTAGTTGCAGGAGTCATCGTTGGCTTAAAAATGCTTAAAAACAATTTTAAAGCGGAGGAGAATCCTAAAGTTTGGGAAATTAACCAACCAAATACAAGTGAATGGGCGTGCTTGGTATAATGAATGTCGGTTTCGCGTTTTTTTCCCAATCCAATTTCCTTAATCAAATACTTTGGAGTAACTGGAGCGGGACAGAGTTTGGTATAAAACTTCCCGTTTATAGGGCGGTAAAAAAACTCCACATGGAAAAAACCAGGCGTGCCAAAAGTAGCTGCTTTTTTATCTAATTTCTCAACATATCTCCGCAAGGAACATTCTCTATCGTCCATACAAAATAATGCCTGAAAACAAGGATGCGCTTCGCTATCATTAAGCACCGCTTGTTTTTGAATTCCGCTTAGCACCTGATTGTACAAACTCCATTCAAAGGCTTGTTGCCACAAAGACAACACTTCAAACAATTCGTTTCTTTCTATTGGTGCGAACAAAGGGATTGGCGTTTCTTTTAAACTATTGCCCAGAGGAGCCCAATTTGTTCCAAATCGAGTATCCAAAACATCAATCTCTAAAAGCAACTCTAATAAAATAAAATCCGCGAAAGAAATTTTTCTTGCATCCAATAAAGACTGAGGCTGCGATTCTATAGTAGCAACCATTCCTGACCACCCAGGATGCGAAAATTGCTGATCAAATAGATATTGCTCATACAAAGTTTCGTCACCAACAAGGAAAGCTAACAACTCTTGAATCCTTAAATCTTCTTTAAACAAAAGTGACTTAACCCTTGCAGATTTAAAAAAACTGACATAACTATTCTTTTCCAGTTCTTTTATACTCGACAAAAAACCTTTGTCATGAACCGGGAATTGCCACATCGAGATCCCTTGATCTAGATAGCTACACACAATTCTAAAAACAGTACTGTGCACTGACTTTTCTAAGTTAATGCCGTATTGATTTTTCCAATTGGCTCGCAACAAACCAATTCTTGGATTAATCGATTCATCATACACTGTGCCGACCAATTTCTCAAGCCAAGAATCTACGTGATCTTTTCCTTTAGACTTGGCAATTATGTTTTTTAAAATAGCCGAATTTATTTGACCCTTATGATAGCGACTTCTAAAATCTGCTAGTGGCAAATAGGTTTTATAACCAAAAATAGCAGACGCATCTTGAAGCGCATCAAGGAATTTTTTATCTTGAAAGGAATGTAAGGTATTGTGATGCACAAAATCTTTTAGTGGAGATTGTGCTGGAAGATAATGCGCAAGGTTATGGAGCACGTCATGCTCGTCAAAACCATTTGGCTTTTTTTTCATTTTCTTTACTAATAATTCTTTGAAAAATCCATAATTAGTAAATCCTAAAGCTAAAGAGCAATAGCAATCAACCTATTTGGAAACGACAAAACAAAAATTATTAGCGTATTAAATGAATTTTTAAATTACAAAAAAGAATGTAAAAGGGAAGTTTAAAAAACGAAATGAAATCGGCAAAGTAATTAACCGATATGTCTTTATAATCAAAACAATTAATTGTTTTGATTAAAGGACTGAATAAATAAACATGAAAATCATCTCCTTCAATCTCTTCGAAATCAGTTTGATTTTCATAATTTACATTTCCAATAGATGAAAATACAGTATTTTCTGAAGAACTTTGTTTCGTTAAAAGTTCAATACTATTTACTAAAAGTCCTTTTTTGTAGGCAAAATTGGCATTCCCAGGTAGTAATAAAACAAACACAACAAAAAGTACAGCGAAAAACGCTTTATTAATACTATTTGTTTTATTTCTAATCATTTGATGAAGTAGGTATTATAAATTTAAAACGGGAAATATATAAATCAAAATAATCCCAAGCTTATTGCATGTTTCTTAAAAAGAAAATTAAAGTCCGAATGCAAATAGAACTTTTTAAACATTTACTATGAATAAAAAAAGAGCTTGCTGCTTCTTTTTAAAGAAATGACTATCTATTTTATGGTAATATATTTTAGTATTAAATAATCTACCTCTTCAATTGAATTTTTCTCTATGAATAGCTTTGCCCATATTTCTACAGAGGCCAATAAACTAATTAAATAGTTTGAACTACTCTTACACATTTCGCTAAATTCACTAGTGCTTAATTGTAAAATATTCTTTATTACTCCATTATCAAAGAATTTTGGGTCAACATGAATACTTCTTAAACCAACTACAGGAAATCCATTCTTCTTCTTATAGACTAAATCATTAGGCAATTTCCCTTCTGCATATTTCCTAACAATGTATTTATCTATTAAAAAAGGATGCTTATAATTATAAAATTTAGATGATTTTCCAATTTTAAATTTTACAGGCAAATTCATTCCGAAAGCTAAAATATCCTCATCTAAAAATGGAAATCTCGATTCTATTGAATACATCATACCCATTCGATCATTTCTCCATAACAAAGATAGCAAATGCTCATAAAGCATTTTTGAAGTCTCAAGATGTTCTTCTCGATCTTCTTGTCCAATAAAATCATAAACCTGATTTCCTTCTCTCAAAAACATTTCAACTGAAAAATTTTGAGCACTTTTTCTGAATAATCCAAGTAAATCTTGAGAGCCACCAGTGTCCGTTATAAATCCTTTTATTTTAGGCATTTTATTGTAAATAAAATCTATAATAGTATAAGGCATCTGAATTAATGGTTTATACCTTTTGGTCACTAAAGAAGAATATCCTAAAAAAAGTTCATCAGATCCTTCACCAGTGAGTACTGCTTTTACTTGGTTATCATGAGCTAATTTAGAAACACTTGAAAATGGAATTGCATTAAAATGAACCACCATTGGAGATTCATAATGCCATGTAACCCTGGCCCAATCCCTTAATGCCATTTCTTTTTCATATGGATAATCATATAAATCCTTTTTTAAGCTATTTGCAAATCTTCTTGTATCTAAAAACTCAGAATGCTTACCTAAAACATTAGCTGTAAAAAGCTTAATGTCTGGTAAATACTTAATAGCCTCATTAGTAACTATACTTGAATCAATCCCACCACTCACATAAGAACCCATAGGAGCATCGCCCATACACATTGATTTAATACTAGAACTAAAAAGCGATGAAAACTCCTCTGACACACCATTTACAGACAATTTATTTAATCTGTTATATTCTTTTTCATTAACATTATCATAAACTGAATAATATTTTTTTACATTTATTTCACCTTCTTTAATATGCAAAAAAGTTCCAGGTTCAACATGTTTAATAGCGTCCCAAGCTGTATCGACTCTTGACCTTTCTAAAGCACCTAAACTTGAGAATAAAACTTTAAATGCATTTGCCTGAGTGGGCATAACTCCTAAAATAGCTTTTACTTCAGAAGCAAACCAAAACGTATTTTGATTATCAATACCATAGAATAATGGTTTTATCCCTAATCGATCCCTAACAAGAAATAATTCTTTACTCTGCTTATTGTACCAAGCAAAAGCAAACATACCTTTAATTCTTTTGAGGGTATTTTCAACTCCCCATTCCCTTAAAGCCTGAAAAAGAACTGCTGTATCTGAGCTTGACTTAGATTCAAACGGAGTTAGTTCTTTTCTTATTTCTAAGTAATTGTATACTTCTCCGTTATATACTAACACATAATTATCATCTTCAAAGGGTTGATTCCCAAAATCTGACAAATCTAAGAGACTTAATCGATTATGAGCAAAACCTGCCGTTTGAAAATATTTTTTACCTTGATTGTCTGGTCCCCTGTGATTAAGCAATCGCAACATAATATCCAAACTATCTTTCTCTACTAAACTATTATTAAGACTTAAAAAACCAGAAATGCTACACATAGTGTATAAATATAAATTAATAATTTTAAGATAAAATCTTTAAAAAAAGACAATCTTTTTTATAAAAAAAACATCAATAAATGAATTAATCAATTTTTAAATTACAAAAAAGAACGTAAAGGGAAATATTAAAAAACGAAATGAAATCGACAAAAGAACTAAATAATTTGTTTTTACAATTAAGACAATTTATTTCTCTAACGAAAGAACTAAATAAACAAACATGAAATTCATTTTCTTCAATCTTTTCGAAATCCGTTTGTTTTTCAAAATTAAAATTTCCAATTAATGGAAAAATATATTGAGAAGATTTTTGTTCTAATGAAACCTCAATTTTATTACCTGAAAATCTATCTATATTAGTAAATTCAGAAAGAAATAAAATAAAGACAACAAAAGTTATAGGGAAAAAGGATATGTTAGTAATATTTCTTATGTTAATAATCATTTGACAAAGTAGGTAAAATAAATTTTAAAAGGAAAATATTTAAATTATAAAAATCCAAGGCTTACTTCATGTTTTTATTTAAAAAATTAAAGTCTAAATGCAAATATAACTTATAAAAAGTTTAAAATTACAAAAAAATAATATTTTTATATAAAGGCAGATTCAACTAGCAAGTACAATTTGATTTACAAATCAAAAAAATAAATTTTAAGCTCTTCAAAATTTAACATTAACACGTTAAGATTAAATAAATAAAATAATCGGGGAAAAATATTGATCAAGATGCTGAATTTCAACATCTTGACAAAAATCTATGTTAAATGCAGTAAAATTTATCTTACAGCATTAGAAGTTATTTGTTCTTTAATGATTGATTTTGATGATACAGCTCGAGTTAGCAGAAAACCAAAAATTACTGATATTAAAGTATTTGCATTGAAATTTAACACTGAATACATGACTATCGACAGTGAAAATGATTGATTCAAACAATTGCCAAATTTAATTGAACGAAGTCAATTCAATAAAAGACGTAGCAAATTGTTTAAATTATTAGAAACAATAAGAACAACTTTAACTAGTTAATTTTTAAAATTAGCAAAAAAAATAGGATTAACATTGGTTCAATATATCAACATATTCATATTTGAGAGACCAATCAATAACATTAAAATTCAAATCAATTAATTTCACCCAACGGATTCGTATTATTATTTAATGCGTTCATAATGACAACAGAAATGAAGATGGTCATAATCATTATCGGTCGCTTTCACCTCATCGGTATCATGGCCGACTTTTGCAATGGCTTGTTTAACCTGAAGCAAAGAAGCCTTTTCCTCGTTAAGAATTAAGCTCATTTGACGGGAATCAATATCCCAATTCGCCATCTTTACCCCTGACACGCTAAAAGCCGCTTTTTGAATTCTTCTTTGGCATTGATCACAATTGCCCTTTACTTCAAAAGTATATTTCGCATTCTTATTCTTTTTTTCCTGTGCCTGTGCCGTAAATACAAAAACAGCAACTAACAACAGTATCATTATATTTTTCATTCTTCTCTATTTTTTTGTGGTTATTATTTAATTTTAAAACGCAATCCTGCATAATACATCTGTCCAAAAACTGGTCCATATACCATTGACGAATCAAAGGTAGATCCAAAAGGATTTTCATTACCAACAATGGCTTTATTTTGTCTGTAATCTCCAATATTCTCACCTCCAATATAGACTTCAAAACTAGCAGAAAAAATTCGCGTAACTTGTGCATTCATTACAGAAAATGAAGCCGAAAATTCAGGCAATCGATCTTGTATTGGATTTGTACTTGTAGTTGGCAACTGTTGTTTTCCTAACCAATTGAAGGTATAGTCGAATTTCCATTGTTTGCCTTTTGTTTCAATAGGCGTTTCGTAACTCAGATTGCCGAAAAAACGATGTTTCGCTTGTAACGGTCTTTGGTAAGTTCCCGACAAATAATCCGTTTGAACATCATAATATTTATAGGCGGTTCTTACATTAAAACGTGTTAAAATTTCATAATTAAACTCCATTTGCAAACTATTTGCGAATGATTGTCCCTTTAGATTATAAAACAATACTTGTTGTGGACTTTGCATCAAATCCGCTATTGCTTGATTTTGAAAATCGGTTCGGTAAAAATCAAAGCTAACCTCTGCACTTCTATCAAACAAAACAAAACCCTGCATAAAACCCATCCCGTAATTCCAAGCGATTTCTGGGTTTAAACCATATATCTTCCCATTGGAATCGATAATATTAAAAATTCTAGAACTCGCAAAAAGCGATTGATTTTCTGCAAAAATATTAGCGATTCGCTTGCCTCTTCCCATCGAAAATCGCAAGACGCCTTTCTCCCAGGGATTGTATCGGGCGTGCAGTCTTGGCGTTGCAAAAATTCCTATACGGTTATGATAATCCATTCTTCCTCCTATAATCAAACTAAAATTATCAGAATTGTCATAGGTATATTCAAAAAAAGTGCCTGCTGAATGATCTACCCTACTGTAATCCTTTGTATTCACAAACTCTCCATATTGATCATAGGTAAAATTCAAACCTGTAGCGAACTTATGCATTGTGTTATTAATTATCGAATTAAAAATCAAGTTTGAATAATAGCTTTTTTGTTTGATATTGTATTGATTCAGCCCAAAATAAGAATCTTGAGCATGCGTATTGAAAGCATTTTGAAAACCAATACTTTGATAGGGCATATCTTGAAAAACATAACCCAATTTAGCAGAAATATCGATTCGTTGCGTATTAATTTCCGACCCCCAATAATTGGTGGTTCCTTTGTCTTTTTTAGGATCAAAATCCAATTCTCCCGTCTGTTTTTGATCATTCATATAGCGGAAGTTTATAAAACTTACCCATCCTTTTTTCTCGTTGGTATACTGCCAGCGGTTTAAGATATTGATTTGTTTAGCCAAAGGATTATCCAAAAAACCATCGTCATTCATATCGGTTTTGAGCACTCTTGTATTTCCGTGTAGAAAAAGACTACTACTCCATTGGTCTGAAATTTTCTTATTGAAATGGGTATTCAATTCCATTCGAGAATCTGAAGCACCATAAACATTTAGAAAAAAAGGAAGATCATTTATTGGCTTTATCAATTCGGTATTGATTTGTCCCGAAATACTTTCAAAACCATTCACTACAGAACCTGCTCCTTTTGTAATCTGAATACTCTCTACCCATGTCCCTGGGGTAAAAGACAAGCCATAAGCCTGTGAAGCGCCACGAACAGCGGGAATATTTTCTTCAGTAATCATTAGATAAGGACTGGTTAAACCCAACATTTTAATTTGCTTGGTTCCAGTCAAGGCATCCGAAAAATTGACATCTATAGACGGATTGGTTTCAAAACTTTCGGCGAGGTTGCAACAAGCCGCTTTAAGTAATTCTTTACTTGTTAACAAGGTGGTATTCGCGGTTAAGCTATATGATTTTTTTAGGCTTTTACGATTGGCTTCTACTTTTACTGCTTGTAGCGTGTCTTGTGCAATAGCATAGAAAGAAGAAAGCAAGAAAATTAAACCTATTGAGATTTGTTTTTTCATAAAGGTTTTTTTTAATGTTTTTAAAAAGAAACTCTAAATAATAAAGAGTTATTTGTCTTCTATAAAACATCAAAATCAGGCGTATAAAATATACTGGTGGTATAATTTAAAAAATGGAGGCGCGTTTGCATCACAAAAGTAAGAATGAAGTGGATTCCTTTTCAAATTGAAAATCGCAACAAAGGCAATTGGTTGCCATTCTATTATCAGAGAAGGTATATTGGTGTTAAAAGAGAATACCTTGTAAATTATATTCTCCGATTTTTTTTGAAACGCAACTACTTTGTCTTTACAGCAATGGGATTTTTTCTCCATCATTCCGCAGCAGCCTTTTTTTTCGATTGGAGAAAAAACCATGCTTTTTAGAGAAATCGAAGCCATTTCACCGCCACAATAATGCACCTTAAATGCCAATCCCATATTGGAAACCAATATAAATAAAACAAGCATTAGGCTGATGTGCTTTTTGAATTTCATGTTGTAAAATTAACGATTTAAACAACTTTAAAAATACATTTCCTGTTAAAATTTTATAAATCAAACGCTTGACCCATTAAAGGAACGATGCAATCAAAACCATATTTTTCATTTATTTTCACCTGAAGTTCATCTAACGACTCTCGTTCCCCATGAACAAGAAAAACTTTTTTAGGTTTTTTTTCTAATTCAGAAAGCCAATTCAGTAAATCTTTTTGATCTCCATGTGCAGACAACCCTTCAATTTCCAGAATTAAAGCTTTAACAGGGAAATATTTCCCATGAAGCTTGATTTCTTGTACCCCTTCTAACAATTTTCTTCCGCGCGTGCCCTCCGCTTGGAAACCCACAATAACTATAGTAGTTTCAGGCAAACCAATATAATGCTCTAAATAACTTAAAACCCTTCCTCCTGTTGCCATTCCGCTCGCAGCTATCACTACTTTGGGCTGGCTATCTAAGATGGTGCTCATCGTCTCCTGATAGTCAGAAACCAATGAAAACATAGCAGCCATTTCCTCGCAATCGGCTAAAGACAATTTATGCCATTTTTTATTATTGGAAAAAACTTTCAGTGCTGATATTCCCATTGGAGTATCAAAAATATAGGGCACACTTGGGATTCGATCTTCTTTTTTAAGTCGCCAAAGTAGAAACATGATACTTTGCGCCCGTTCAACCGCAAAACTCGGAATAATGATTGTGCCTCCTTTTTCAATTGTATTATTAATGTAGGTTTCTAATTCTAGTTTGGCATCCGAATTCGCATGAATCCTATTCCCATAGGTGCTTTCTAGAAAAACATAATCTGCTTCTTGTGGTTTTGTAGGCGCATACATCAACACATCGTCATCACGACCAATGTCTCCCGAAAAAACTAAAGTTTTATCTTCTAATTTTAGTTCGACGCTACAAGCCCCCAAAATATGACCCGCGTTACTAAAACGAGCTTCAATTTCGGTATCTAAAAAAATAGACTCGTTTGTTTTAATTACTCTAAAAAGGGGGAAAACCTGTTGTGCCTCTATTATCGTATAGAGGGGTTCTGCAACCTGGTGTTTGGAATATTTCCCTTCATTGGCCTTCCTAGCTTCTTCCTCTTGAATTTTAGAACTGTCTAAAAGAATGAGTTTGGCGATGTCTTTTGTTGGACTTGAACAATAGATTTTTCCTTTAAATCCCTTACTAACTAATCTTGGCAGCCATCCACAATGATCCAAATGACCATGAGTCAACAAAACAAAGTCTATTGTTGACGGTAAAATAGGTAACGGTTCCCAGTTGAGTTCTCGCAAAGGTTTGATACCTTGGAAAAGCCCACAATCAATTAGAATTCGGATGCCATTGCTTTCGATTAATGTTTTTGAACCTGTAACTGTTCCCGCGCCACCTATAAATTGTACTTTCATTGGATTTTGTATTTGGATTCTATTTTGAGCCTAAAAATAGACGCTGATCAACTTTCAAAACACCTGCATAATTCGGATGCTTCTTTCATTACATTTTTGATGCGATTGACACTCAAACCGATTTTCTCTAAAGGATGCGCATTATTGACTAATTCTTTTGCTAAAATCAAATCTAAAATCAACAACTTTTCTTTCTCTGCGATAGACAATGTTGTCAAACAGGTGACGGGATAAAGACAAGCTTCATCATTTTTTGTTTTCAAATTATTGTGCTCAGGATAATCCCAACTCAACAAACTCATTCCTATACATTTTGAAAAAATGATAGCGTCAGATGTAAATCGGTTATTGGTAACAATCCAACACTTAGATAAAGATCTTTTTTTATCAAAAATAAAATGTTCCTTTTCTTTGAGATCATTAAATCGGGATAAGACATACATCGGCACTTTTACGTCAGAAACAGCATCTCTTCCGACATGAAATTTACATTCAACCATAGCCATGAGATTGTTTTTCAACACGACCACATCAATTTCATGCGAGATGCATTTGCCTTGTAGATTCAGATTGGTTTGGGTTTCATATTTTTCTGAAGCAAATAGTCGGGCTATATATTTTTCGAAGAAGAAACCTGCCGGTCCTAACAGTTGAATCGCTGCTTTTAAATTATAACGAGAAGCATGTGAGTCACCCACTTTTTTAAGCAAGCGAAAAGCCATTTTGTAAATTTGCTTGGTAGAAATCCCTTCGTAAATTTCTTTTTTTATAGCTTCTAAAATACCCTCAACCACTAATTGACTCGCTCCAGATTTCAAGAGTGAATTTTTGAGTTTTTCAGCATTAAAATCTACTATAGCTCCTGAATGTTTAACTATTTTCATCTCTATAAAAAACAACCATTAATGGTTTTACTTCCTTATTAAAGATACAGAAAAAAGACTACTTATTTTGTTTTTGGTAGAAAAAAGCAGGAATAAATAACAATAAAAATAAAGGTTGAATTAAAAAACGGCGGATATAAAATAGGGTCATTTTGTTGGCCTGATCACCATGCGAAAGCACAAAAAACAATGCACCAACAAGAATGAAAAAAAACACAAGATATAACAAAGACGCGAATTTAGTGAGTTCAAAGTCTTTGAAAATAACATAAATAATCGATAACGAAAAAAGGACATTCCCAAAATAACGAAACAGAAGTCCAAAAAAGAATTTCAAGTAATCTACTTCTGGCAAGGACAAATTATGATAATCCAATTTGAAATAACTCAAAAAAGGATCATAAAAAAGAAGGTCTTCATAAGCGCGTATCAAAATTAAACCAACAACAAACAGCACAATCACAACGATTCTCCGTTTATGACTCAGAAGGTTTTTTAGCATAAAATGAAAATTTATTAACCCAAATAACCCACAACCCAAAAACAACTCCATAAATAAACAATGGAAAAACCACCCCATGTAAAAAGGATTGTTGATTTGGAAAATGGTAGATTGCAATTGTTAAAATAGCTATTCGAACTATATTCAAAAGATAAATAAACAAACTCCCTCCTATTACAAATGGAATCGTGTATTTTAATTTCCCTGTAAAAGCGACTACAAAAGAAACAAAAAGAATAATCACACTCAATGCATTACAGCCTTCAATAATTCTGGCAACATACTTTTGATTATAAAACAATTTCACTCCAGACTGACTACCATGCAACGCTGAACTGACATCTGCGTTGAAGAACAACAAGAAATCCTCAGTATGATTAGCAACCAGTTTAGTAATCCCATCCAATTCAAAAGTTTTATCATCAAACTGATTCAGATAAAACTCATAAATAGAAGTCAAAGCCAAATACGTTATTGTAAATTTCCCAAGAAAAAGCAAAAAAGACCTGTATTGAATCCAATATTTTTTCATAATGGAATTTTTAACAAATTTAAATAAAATAAACATTGCTAATTAAATACTTTTGTGAAAAACACCAAAGGATGAATTTTGAGATTTTAAAACCTGAAATTACTGAAATAATCAACACACCCCTTCCAAAAGAAGAAAAACTATTACAAATATGTACACTTCTAGAAAATCGGATTGCCCATTATAACTGGGTCGGTTTTTATTTTCGCAACGGAGAAAAAGAAGAATTACTCCTAGGACCATATGTTGGCGCACCTACAGACCACACCAAAATCCCATTTGGAAAAGGAATTTGTGGACAAGTGGCTGTTTCTAATCAAAACTTTGTAGTACCCGATGTTGCTGCTCAGGACAATTATATCGCCTGTAGCCTGAGCGTAAAATCAGAAATTGTAGTTCCTTTATTCGTAGATGGCAAAAACATTGGTCAAATTGATATTGATTCCAATGTACTGGATCCTTTTACAGATGCTGACGAGCGATTTTTAGAATTTGTAAATAGTGAAATTGCGAAGCTTTATTAACAAACGAACTCCTTTACTGATAAAAAAATAGTAGCATCACCTACACAATCTTTCATTCTACAAACCAATTTTTATTTTTTTTAAATCTTTTTATTTTTAAACTCGTTTTTTAAAATTAAATAGTACTTTTGCACCGTCCTATAATAGCTATAGGACATACATAAAAATCATTAAACCAATATTGGAATGTATTTAACTAAAGAGATTAAAGAAGAGATCTTCGCTAAACACGGAGAAAAAACAAACACTGGAAAAGCAGAAAGCCAAATCGCTTTGTTCACTTTCAGAATCAGTCACCTTACAGAGCACTTGAAAAAAAATCGTCATGATTTTAACACCGAGCGTTCTCTAGTATTGTTAGTAGGTAAAAGAAGAAGCTTACTAGACTACTTGAAGAAAACGGATATCAACAGATACCGTGAGATTATCAAAGAATTGAATATTAGAAAATAATCAATAAAAAAGAGGTGCTCACGCCCCTCTTTTTGTTTTTACACATATTGCAAAAAAAGTTTGGTTTTTCATTGGGTTTTAGACAAATAACTACACACAACAACTACAACACAACTAAAATCCATTGTTTAATCAATAAAATAAAATTATGATTCCAAAAGTTTCAAGAGAAATTATCGATTTAGGAGATGGCAGAAGCATCTCAATCGAAACCGGAAAATTGGCTAAACAAGCCGACGGTTCTGTAGTAGTACAAATGGGAGATGCCATGTTGCTTGCAACAGTAGTATCTGCTAAAAAAGCAAGTCCAGGGATTGATTTCCTGCCATTAACTTTAGATTATCGTGAGAAATTTGCTGCCGCTGGACGTTTCCCAGGTGGTTTTTTCAAAAGAGAAGCACGTCCAAGCGACAATGAGATTTTGACTATGCGTCTTGTTGACCGTGTATTGCGTCCCCTTTTCCCAAATGATTATCACGCTGAAACACAAGTGATGATTCAATTAATGTCTCACGACGAAAACGTAATGCCAGATGCATTAGCTGGTTTAGCTGCTTCAGCTGCATTATCTTTATCTGACATTCCTTTTTCAACTTTAATTTCTGAAGTTCGTGTAGCAAGAGTTGATGGTAAATTTATCATCAATCCAAGCCGTACCCAATTAGAATTGTCTGATATTGACATGATGATTGGTGCCTCAAAAGATTCTATCGCAATGGTAGAAGGTGAGATGAAAGAAATTTCAGAGCACGAAATGGTAGAAGCGATTAAATTTGCTCACGAAGCCATCAAATTACAAATTGCCGCTCAAGAGAGATTAGTAGCTGCTTTTGGCAAAAAAGAAGTGAGAACTTACGAGCAAGAAAAAGAAGACGAAGCCATTTATGCTAAAGTAAAAGCGGCATCTTATGATATGTGTTACGCTATTGCAAAACAAGGAACAGCAAAACACGAAAGAACAGCGCAATTTGCAGCTGTAAAAGAAGAAGTTATTGCTTTATTTACAGAAGAAGAAATGGCTGAAAACGGCGATTTAGTTTATAAATACTTCTCAAAATCAAGCAAAGAAGCCGTTCGTAACGTAATATTAGATTTAGGATTGCGTTTAGACGGAAGAAAAACAAACGAAATCAGACCAATTTGGGCTGAAGTAGATTATTTACCATCTGTTCACGGTTCTGCTATTTTCACAAGAGGAGAAACGCAAGCATTGGCTACAACTACTTTAGGAACTTCCAGAGAAGCAAACCAAATTGATTCTCCATCTCAACAAGGAGAAGAAAAATTCTACTTGCATTATAACTTCCCACCTTTCTCTACAGGTGAAGCAAAACCACTTAGAGGAACTTCAAGAAGAGAAGTAGGTCACGGAAACTTGGCCCAAAGAGCTTTGAAAAACATGATTCCTGCTGATTGTCCTTATACGATTCGTATTGTTTCAGAAGTATTAGAATCTAATGGTTCTTCTTCTATGGCAACGGTTTGTGCTGGAACATTATCTTTAATGGATGCAGGTGTTCAAATGATCAAACCTGTTTCTGGGATTGCTATGGGATTAATTTCTGATGACAAAACAGGTCGTTTTGCTGTATTATCTGATATTCTTGGTGATGAAGATCACTTAGGAGATATGGATTTTAAAGTAACGGGGACTGCTGACGGAATCACTGCTTGTCAAATGGACATCAAAATCGAAGGATTGGCATACAACATCATGGAGGAAGCGTTAGCGCAAGCCCGTGACGGACGTTTACACATCCTTGGAAAAATTACAGATACTTTGGCAGCTCCAAAACCAACGGTTAAGAAATATGCTCCAAAAATCATCAAAGTAACCATTCCTGGAAACTTTATTGGTGCATTAATCGGTCCTGGAGGAAAAGTAATTCAAGAATTACAAAAAGCTACTGGTACGACTATCGTTATCAACGAAGTAAATGAGCAAGGGGAAGTTGAAATTCTTGGAACAGATCCTGACGGAATCGAAGCTGTTTTACGAAAAATAGATTCGTTGACTTTCAAACCTGTTGTTGGCGATGCTTATGAAGTAAAAGTGATCAAAATGCTTGATTTTGGAGCGGTGGTAGAATACCAAGCAGCCCCAGGAAACGAAGTATTACTTCACGTATCTGAATTGGCTTGGGAACGTACCGAAAACGTAGCTGATGTCGTGAAGATGGGCGATGTTTTTCAAGTGAAATACTTAGGTATCGATCCAAAAACAAGAAAAGAAAAAGTGTCTAGAAAAGCACTTTTGCCAAGACCTGCTCGTGAGGAGAAAAAAGAGTAATCAAATCTTATTTACTAAAGGTTTATTCATAGAAAATCCCGTTTCAAAAACTTGAAACGGGATTTTTATTTGCAAAAGGGTCTTCAGTAAATCAGAAGTATAAAAGTCGAAAAGTAAAAAATCTAGAAATAGTTAAAGCCGTATCAAAATCAGACTAGTTCGTTTTTTTGTTGGGTTTTAAAATTCGACAACAAACCGAATTCCCTACTTACATCAAAACAGCGTTAAATTCAAAATTACAAAGTGACGAATAATACACTTTATCGGATAAGAACCACCATACTTCTATTTTTTTAGCAACACACCCCTACGCAATATATATTTGAATACTATTATAACCCAATAATAATTCAAACAAAAATAGGTGCCAAATGATACAAAAAATCATAGTCCTTATGGGTATATTAATCCTGCATTCGTGTTCAAATTGCGACCCGAGCACAGACGAAAAATTGCCTAACGAATCTACTGCCAAAACAGCATACAACAATAGTAATTTTGGTATTTACAAAGGCATCTTAGTAGGTTCTTCAGGAATCGTAATAATAAACATCAATAACAACGGAACAACAAATGCGTTATTAACCATCGATGGCGTTCAATATGAATTTAATGCAATAGAACAAGTGACCGAAAACCAATCAATCCCAATTAGATTCAAAAACAATAACGATTCATTTGATTTTATGGTTGGTAAAAATGGTGAAAACCCAACAATCCTCAACTGTAATTTAAAAAACTACCCACAGGTAAAAATACAAGTAGCCAAGGAACAGTCAAGAAGTCCTATAAAATGTTTCCAAGGAAGATACACTGGTGACGATGCTGGGATATTCAATTTTTATATTGATGAAAAAGGCGGGATTTACGGAATGGCGAAATCAAAATACGATGACAACATCCTTCCTTTAAACGGAAGCCTACATAGCCAAAATCTAATTACCGGAACCATCATAACAGATGGGCAATTTGAAGGTAGTATCAGCAGTATTTACTATGAAGGTAGCTGGCAGAAAAGTCAAGAAAATTCTGGCATCTGGTATGCTAAGCGAACGCAATAAAAAAGCAAATTACAGCACCCGAAACGTTCTTGTAAAAAAATATAAAAAAAATCTGCATTTTTTGTAACTTTTGAAAAACTCCTTGCGTATAATATAAGCACACTTAAAATTGAGGAGACAAAAACATGAGACAACTTAAAATTACCAAGCAGGTTACTAATCGTGAAACTGCATCGTTAGACAAGTATTTACAAGAAATCGGTAAAGTTGACCTTATTACTGCTGACGAAGAGGTAGAATTAGCTCAAAAAATCAAAGCCGGAGACCAAAGAGCCCTCGAAAAATTAACAAAAGCCAACTTGCGTTTTGTTGTTTCCGTGGCCAAACAATATCAAAATCAAGGATTAACCCTTCCCGATTTAATTAACGAAGGAAACTTAGGATTAATCAAAGCAGCGCAACGTTTTGACGAAACGCGTGGTTTTAAATTCATTTCATATGCTGTATGGTGGATTCGTCAATCGATTCTTCAGGCATTGGCAGAACAATCTCGTATTGTGCGCTTACCTTTGAACAAAATTGGTTCTATCAATAAAATCAACAAAATGTATGCTTTGTTAGAGCAATCTAATGAAAGACCACCATCCGCTGAGGAAATTGCAAAAGAACTCGATATGACGGTAAATGATGTAAAAGAGTCTATGAAAAACTCTGGTCGTCACCTATCGATGGATGCGCCTCTTGTAGAAGGGGAAGATTCGAACCTTTATGACGTATTGCGTTCAGGGGAATCTCCAAATCCAGACAGGGAATTAATTCATGAATCTTTGCGTACCGAAATTGAGCGCTCCCTAGAGACATTAACGCCTAGAGAAGCTGATGTGGTTCGTTTGTATTTTGGCTTAGGCGATCAACACCCAATGACCTTAGAGGAAATTGGAGAAACTTTTGACCTAACTCGTGAGCGTGTTCGTCAGATTAAAGAGAAAGCGATCCGAAGATTAAAGCATACTTCTAGAAGTAAAATCTTAAAAACGTATTTAGGATAATACAAATACCAAACTCCGGCCCTTGTGTCGGAGTTTTTTTTTACAATAAAACCTTAAAATCTATTTATCCTATTGACTTTTTTTATCAAATATTCAATTCAAAAAATATCCAAATTAACTACTTTTGCACAAACAATTCCACAAGATGAAAAACACCTTAATTGCTCCTTCCGTTTTAGCAGCCGACTTTGCAAATCTACAACGCGATATTGAAATGATTAACAACAGTGAAGCCGACTGGTTTCATATTGACATTATGGATGGTGTTTTCGTTCCGAATATTTCTTTTGGAATGCCTGTGCTGGAGGCAATAAACAAGCATGCAAAAAAAACTATTGATGTGCATTTGATGATTGTAGACCCAGATCGTTATATTAAAACTTTTAAGTCACTAGGAGCGGATGTCCTAACTGTTCATTATGAAGCTTGCACACACTTACACCGAACATTACAAGCCATAAAAGCCGAAGGGATGAAAGCTGGAGTCGCTTTGAATCCACACACCAATGTAAATTTATTAGAAGACACCATCAACGACATTGATTTGGTTTGCATCATGAGTGTGAATCCTGGTTTTGGCGGACAGTCCTTCATTGAAAATACCTATAAAAAAGTAAAAGAGCTCAAAGAAATCATTACCAGAAATGGAGCAGCTACTTTAATTGAAATTGACGGAGGGGTTACTAGTAAAAATGCCTTGCAACTGGCATCAGCTGGCGCAGATGTATTGGTAGCGGGTAATTTTGTTTTTAAAGCAGAAAACCCAATTCAAACCATTTCAGATTTAAAGAAAATGACAGCTCTTTAAACCGATTTAAAAAAGAAATTAGTAGTTATAGTTTTTTTAAGACATTCAACAATGTTCTGCTAGATAAGCAACCAAATCCGTAGTGGTTACAATACCCACTAAAAAAGGCCCCTCACATACCGGTAAGGCGTGAAATTCACTTTTAGATAGAATTTGTGCCGTTTCTTTAATGGATGTTTCTGGTCTAATAACAACCAAATCCTTTGACATAACTTGTTGAACCGTGAACAAATTATAAACGGTGGAATCAACTTCTTGCGCATCATCATCTACGGCATCTACATAGCTTATCCGAAGCAAATCTGCATAACTTAACATGCCAATAATTACATTTCCATCCACTACTGGAAGGTGTCTTATTTTGTGTTTTTTGAAAAGAGTTTCTGCCTTTGTCAAATCATCCGACAAATTGAGCTTAATCACGTTCCTAGACATAATTAAAGCAACGGGAGTATTTCGTTTCATTTCATTAATTTTTTAATTAAAGTAAATTACAAAAATATAATTACTAAAAT
>CALQBR020000002.1 GCA_943328865.2 Sphingobacterium thalpophilum | reverse complement strand
CCGTTTTTAATATCTGATGTAGATGCCATTGTAATGTTTTTTTATTCGTTATGTTTATAATCGTTACTTTTTTAGCATTTCTTGCCAAAAATTCTATTTTTTTAGTAATTTCCAGTATACCCTTTCATTACTCCTCTAGAAGAGTTTCTAATAAAATCTAAAATTTCATCACGCTCAGGAGTAGCTTCCATTTCAGCTTCAATAATTCCTATAGCCTGGGTGGTATTGTAATTCTTTTGATAAAGAATTCTGTAAATATTTTGAATTTCTGTTATTTTTTCAGTTGAAAACCCCCTTCTTCGCAATCCTACAGAATTGATTCCCACGTATGACAAAGGCTCTTTGGCTGCTTTTGTAAATGGCGGAACGTCTTTTCTTACCAATGATCCACCGGAAATCATCGCGTGATCACCAATATGAATAAACTGATGAATCGCTGCCAAACCTCCAATAACAGCATGTTTACCTACAACAACATGACCCGCAAGAGCAACACCGTTAACAATAATAGCGTTATTACCAATATGACAATCATGAGCAATATGAGCGGTAGCCATAATCAAACAATTTTTCCCAATGGTAGTTTGTCCTGATGCAATAGTACCTCTATTAACGGTTACACATTCTCTGATAGTGGTATTATCCCCAATGATTGCAAGAGAATCTTCTCCACCAAATTTCAAATCTTGTGGAATGGCTGAAATAACAGCCCCTGGGAAAATATTACAATTCTTTCCTATTCGAGCGCCCTCCATAATGGTAACATTTGAACCAATCCAAGTACCTTCTCCAATAACGACATTATTATGAATGGTAGTAAAAGGTTCAATGACTACATTTTTGGCAATTTTTGCACCAGGATGAACGTATGCTAAAGGTTGATTCATAAATTTTATTTTTATTGTTTTTTTGCAATTTGCGCCATCAATTCTGCTTCAGCTACTAATTTTCCGTTTGCATAAGCATGGGCTTGCATGTGGCAAATACCCCTTCTGATTGGACTAATTAAATCACATTTAAATATTAAGGTATCTCCAGGCAATACTTTGTATTTGAACTTTACATTGTCAATTTTCATGAAGTAAGTCAAATAATTCTCTGGATCAGGTACGGAACTTAGAATTAAAATTCCTCCTGTTTGCGCCATCGCTTCCACAATAATAACACCCGGCATTACTGGTGCTCCTGGAAAATGGCCAACAAAGAAACTTTCATTCATTGTTACATTTTTCAAACCTACCACATGGCTATCAGACATCTCAATAATCCTATCAATAAATAAAAATGGTGGACGGTGTGGTAAAATATTCATAATTTTATGAATATCCATTAATGGTTCTTGATTCAAATCATAAACTGGAACAGAATTTCGTTGTTCCATTTTGATGATTTTAGCCATTTTTTTTGCAAATTGTGTATTTACATAATGACCTGGCTTATTGGCAATTACTTTTCCTCTTATTCTAGTTCCAATCAATGCTAAATCTCCAACTACATCCAGGAGTTTGTGTCTCGCTGCTTCATTTGGATAGTGCAATGTTAGGTTGTCTAAAATTCCATTTGGTGTTACCGAAATAGACTCTTTTCCAAAAGCCTTTTTAAGGTTTTGCATTGTATTTTCTGAAATTTCTTTATCCACATAAACAATGGCATTATTCAAATCACCTCCTTTAATCAACCCGTTTTCTAAAAGCGATTCTAATTCATGAAGAAAACTAAATGTTCTAGCATTTGCAATTTCAGTTTTAAAATCGGAGATATTTTTCATGGTTGCGTTTTGGGTTCCTAGAACTTTAGTCCCAAAATCAACCATTGTAGTAACTTGATAATCATCAGATGGCATAACCAAAATTTCACTGCCAGTAGCTTCATCGGTAAAAGTAATAATTTCCTTTACTATATAAATATTTCTATCAGCCTCTTGTTCAACAACACCAACTTTTTCTATTGCCTCTACAAAATATTTTGAAGAACCATCCATAATCGGTGGTTCAGAAGCATTTAATTCAATAATGACATTGTCTACATCACAACCAACAAAAGCAGCTAAAACATGCTCAGAGGTTTGAATTTTAACCCCTAGTTTTTCTAAATTGGTACCTCTTTGGGTATTAACAACATAATTAGCATCAGCCTCAATAACTGGTTGTCCTTCTAAATCCAATCTAATAAAGGTGTACCCATTGTTAATTGGTGCTGGTTTAAAAGTCATACTTACTTCTTGTCCAGTGTGCAATCCAACTCCAGTAAGAGTAATTTCGGATTTGATGGTTCTTTGTTTAACCATTTGTTACGCTTTTAATGTTTATCATTTGTTTTTTTAATTCTTGTATTTCAGTCATTAGTTTATGCAAATTCTTAAAATGAACATATGATTTACTAAAATCATTATATTCAAAAGCAGGACTGCCTTGTATTATTTTTCCGTCACTTATATTTCTACCTACACCAGATTGTGCTTGGATACGCACATTATTACCAATGGTCAAATGTCCTGATATCCCTACTTGACCGCCAATCATACAGTTTTGTCCTATTTTGGTTGATCCTGCCACACCTGCTTGTGCTGCAATTACGGTGTTTTCTCCAATTTCAACATTATGTGCAATCTGAATTTGGTTGTCGAGCTTCACTCCTTTTCTAATAATTGTAGAACCCATTGTGGCCCTATCAATTGTAGTACAAGACCCCACATCAACATTGTCCTCAATGATCACATTCCCTATTTGAGGAATCTTGCTATATGTTCCATCGGAATTGGGTGCAAAACCAAAACCATCAGAACCTATAATAGCACCTGAATGAATCGCACAATTATTACCTATTTGAGTTTCAGAATAGATTTTAGCACCTGCAAAAATTGAAACATTATTTCCAATGAGAACATTATCGCCAATAAAACAGTTGGGATAAATCTTTACATTATCACCTAGAACCACATTCGAACCAATATAACTGAAACTGCCCAAATATAGATTCTCACCATATTTTACATTATCAGAAATTACTGAAGGTTGTTCTATTCCGTTTTTGTTGTTTTTAACCTGATCGTAAAATTCTAATAATTTTGAAAAAGATAAATAAGCATCTTCCACTTTTATCATTGTAGTAGTTAAAGCTTCTTCTGGAACAAAAGTATTATTTACAATGGTAATGGTAGCCAGGGTAGTATATATGTAATTATTGTATTTTGGATTTGCCAAAAAAGTTAATGATCCTGCACTTCCTTCTTCTATTTTAGACAAAGTATGGACTTCGGCATTGGGATTACCAACAACTTCGCCTCCCAAAATACCTGCTATTTGTTCTGCTGTAAATTTCATCCCGACAAAAATATAAAAAATAGATTTTAATTATTAATTTTAAACCAGTTGTTTTGGAAAACAAATATAGTATTTGGTAACTGGCTTTGATAAGGCCTTTAGATTCAATTGGTCGGAAGCAGTTATTACATCTTGAATTACCTTGTCTTTTCTCAATATCCGAATGGGTTCAGCAGCTTTATTGTAGGCTTGGTTTCTTATTTTTCCTTTAAATACAAAATAATGAGCCTCTTCTTCTGAAAGGTCATTTAATTTTGCAAATGAAGTGACATAACTCGTAATCTCCTCTTTGGTAAACTTTTCGCTATTCATTTTTATTTTTAACAAATCCCTATTGATAATCATTTTGCATAAATTACTCAAAATGAAATCATCGTGATGTTGCCATGATTTCAAAGCACTGATAATATCAAAATCATCTAATTGTGAAAATTGCGATAAGGTTTGGTTTTCAAAAGTATCTAACGCTACTTTATTTTGCATGAAAAACAATAACGGTTCACTACAAGATAAAACAATTCCATTTTGAGTCAACTCTTTGGCTCTTTTTAGAATTTTTGTTAAAATTAACTCTGCTACCAAACTGGTTTTATGAAAATAAACCTGCCAATACATTAAACGTCTAGCCATCAAAAACTTCTCGACAGAATAAATACCTTTTTCCTCAATTACCAAATTATCATCTACCACGGTCATCATTTGAATCAATCGGTCAGAATTGATATTCCCTTCTGCTACCCCTGAATAAAAACTATCGCGTTTCAGATAATCCATTCGATCCATATCCAATTGACTGGAGATGAGTTGCAACATGAATTTTCGAGGATATTCCCCTTTAAAAATCTGAATTGCCAAATCCAATTGTCCGTTGAAATCTTTGTTTAATTGATCCATAAACAACAACGAAATGGATTCGTGATTCACATTTTCTACAATACTGTGCTCCATAGCATGCGAAAAAGGACCGTGACCAATGTCATGCAATAAAATCGCAATTTGCAAGGCTTTTTCTTCTTCATCAGAAAACAAAACTCCTTTAAATCGCAAGACTTCGATTGCTTTTTGCATAATATGCATACAACCTAAAGCATGATGAAAACGGGTGTGATGTGCTCCTGGATAAACCAAATAAGAAAGTCCCATTTGTGAAATACGTCGCAACCGCTGAAAATAAGGATGCTGCACTAAATCATAAATAAAGGGATTGGGTATGGTGATAAATCCGTAAATTGGATCGTTGAGTATTTTTAGCTTGTTTATCTGACTCACTTTTATAAAAATTGAAATACAAATGTAATGAATAATCATTTCCCGACTCACAAACAGAAATAAAACAAAATGCCATCAAATTCTTGATAGCATTTAGATAATAAATCATGTTAATATTACCAAATAACAACCCTAAGTGATTTTGGTTGGTACATCGGGCTGCCTTCTTTAATATTGAATGCTTTATGAAATTCAGGAATATTACTCAATGGTCCGTTAATTCGGAATTTAGCTGGAGCATGCACATCCGTCATGATTTGACTGGCCAATGCTTCATCTTTGGTATTAACCATCCAAGCATATCCGTAGGCTAAAAAATAACGTTGATCTGGACTCAATCCACTTATTTGTGTTTTGTTTTGGTATTGCTTTGTTTTCTTGAAAGCCTCATAACCCATTACTACACCCCCTAAATCCGCAATATTTTCACCCTGAGTAGCTTCTCCATTAAGGTGTTTGTCTCCCAAAACCGTAAATTTATTGAATTGAGAAACAATGAGTTTAGTTTTGGCTTGGAACTTTTTCAGATCTTCAGCCGTCCACCAATTGTTTAGATTTCCATTTTCGTCATATTGACTTCCTTGATCGTCGAAACCATGGGTAATTTCGTGACCAAAAACAGAACCGCCAATAATTCCATACAAAATAGCATCATCAGGCATACGACCTTCAAAACCAGGTACCATAATATTACAAGCAGGAACCACGATTTCGTTATTACTTGCATTGTAATAGGCATTGTAGGTTTGCGGCGTCATGCTCCACTCCGATCGATCTACTGATTTTCCGAATTTAGAAATCATATACTGGTACGCCCAAGAATTTGCTTGCATTACATTAGCGCAATAGGATTTTCTATCAACAACTAGTTTACTCATGTCTTTCCAATGGTCAGGATAACCAACTTTCATAACGATCTTACTCAACTTATGTAGGGCTTTCTGTTTGGTAGATTCACTCATCCAATCTAGTTTTTTAATATGGGAAGCATACACTTCACGAATATTATTGCCTATTTCTAGTAATTTCTCTTTAGATCCTTTGGGTAAATATTCCGCTACATATACTTGACCAATTAATTCACCTAATGAACCATCGGTTTGCTCTACTACACGCTTCCATCGTGGTTTCTGTTTTGTAACCCCTTCCAATACAGTTCCATAAAATTTAAAATTTTGTACTTCTATATTGCTATTCAAATAGGAAGCATATGAATTTACCACATTCCATTTCAAATAGGTTTTCCAATCTTCTATAGCATAACTTTTCACCAAAACATTCAAAGCTTTGTAAAACTCAGGCTGACCTACAATAATGGTATCAACTTTAGAAATCCCAAGTGTTGTTAAAATATTATTTAAGGAGAGATTAGGATTTGTTTTACTGAATTCAGAAACATTAATTTTATTGTAATTTTTTGTTGGATCACGAAGCAATTCTAATTTCCGAGAAGCTTTTGCTAAATCAGTTTCCAATTTTAAAATAGTAGAAGCACTTTTTATAGCTGTAGCTTCCTCCTCGCCTATCAATTTCATCATCTTTTGTAGGTGATCTTGATATTCTTTTCGAATCAAAACAGTACGAGAATCCATATTGAAATAATAATCTCTTTCTCCAAGTCCCAAACCGCCTTGTCCAAAAAACAAAGCGTATTTTGTACTTATTTTATCGTCCTGTCCTAAATAAAATGAAAATGCAGGGCTTACGCCAATAGTATGCAGATGGGCTATAGCAGTCATCAAAGAAGGTAAACTTTGTATCGATTCGATATTTTTTAATTCAGCTTTCAAAGGACTTAAACCAGCCTTTTCTATCGCTAATGAATCCATTCCTGAAGCATAAAAGTCACCTATTTTTTGTTTAACACTACCTTTTTCAGCCTCCAAATCTGCGGCTGATTTTTCACAAATTTGTTTAATTTGATTGTTAATGGTGTCCCCTATGGTTCTAAAAATGCCATTGCTCTTTTCAGAGGAAGGAATTGGGTTTTTCTTAAACCAGCCGCCATTGGCATACATAAAAAAATCAGCACCTGGATTAACCAATGTATCCCTATTGCTAACTAAGGGATCAGGCAAAAGCGCTTCTTTTTTACTGCAACTTGCCAAAGTAACACTCGCTAAGGTGAGCAACAATAGGTTTTTAGACCACTTCATAGAATTTATTTTTGAGGTTTGATATTTATAAAATTAGTTTCCAAATTTATTGTTTTTTATTGGAAGCTCAAAACGGAATAAAACTACTGGAATTGTTTCAAATTATAAGGCAACCAAAAAAATAGGGTATGTTATAATGTCAGAATCTACAACGAGGGGAATTATTCTATTTTAATAACTGAATAAATATAAATTTAAAGAAAAAAGCTTCAAATAAGCACAAATAATTACAATATTATTATGAACAAAAACGTTAGAATAATCTTAAATTGCCCTTTTGTAATGACACATTTTCAAAATAGCAAAACCTCCAATGAATAATATTAAAATACTTTGGGTTGATGACGAAATCGATCTTTTAAAACCACATATTTTATTCCTAGAAAAGAAAAATTACAACGTGACCACCTGTAATAACGGTCGTGATGCTGTAGATGTTTTTGAAGAAGGAAATTTTGATATTGTTTTTTTGGATGAGAACATGCCAGGAATGAGCGGTCTTGAAACCCTACAAGAAATGAAGGAGAAAAAATCTTCAACTCCTGTAATCATGATTACCAAGAGTGAGGAAGAATATATTATGGAGGAAGCTATAGGTTCAAAAATAGCCGATTATTTGATAAAACCAGTCAATCCGAATCAAATTCTATTGAGTTTAAAGAAGAATCTTGACCACTCTAGGTTAATTTCAGAGAAAACGACACTGGATTATCAAAAGGAATTTAGAAAAATTGCGTTGGAAATGGCCGTGGTCAACTCCTATGAAGATTGGATAGAATTGTATAAAAAATTGCTGTTTTGGGAATTAGAACTCGAAAATATCAATGATCAGAGTATGATTGAAATTCTAGAATCACAAAAAGCAGAAGCCAATTCACAATTTGGAAAATTTATTGAAAGAAATTACGAAGATTGGTTTATGCCCAAATCACACAAACCGATTCAGTCTCACACTTTATTTAAAGAACTAGTCGTTCCTGAAATAATCAAAAAAGACAAACCCATTCTTTTTGTAGTCATTGATAATTTGAGATATGATCAATGGAAAGTCTTTGAAAGTGTGGTGAATAACTATTACAAATTAGAAAAAGAAGTTCCTTATTACGCAATCCTACCAACTGCAACACAATATGCCCGAAATGCTATTTTCTCTGGTCTAACCCCATTGGAAATGGAAAAAAAATACCCGCAATATTGGAAAAATGATGTAGAAGAAGGCGGTAAAAACTTATATGAAGCAGAATTTTTGACAGCTCAATTAAAAATATTAGGATTACAAATTAAACAAGATTATTTTAAAATTACCAATTTTACAGCTGGAAAAAAACTAGTCGATAATTTTAAATCACTAAAAAACAATGATTTAGTTACCATCGTTTATAATTTTGTAGACATGCTTTCCCATGCCAAAACTGAAATGGAAGTAGTCAAAGAATTAGCCTCTGATGACAAAGCCTATCGTTCCTTGACTTTAAGTTGGTTTAAAAATTCCCCTCTTTTAGAAATAATCCAGCAAGCACAACAAATGGGTTTCAAATTAATCCTAACTACTGATCATGGTACTATTAACGTTAAAAATCCATCAAAAGTAATCGGAGATAAAAATACGAGTCTTAATTTAAGATATAAAACTGGAAGAAGTCTCTCTTATGAAGACAAAGACGTTTATGCTGTAAAAGACCCAAAAAAAATTGGTTTACCCTCCATAAATATGAGTAGTTCTTATATTTTTGCAAAAAATGATTATTTTTTAGCTTACATCAATAATTTCAATCATTATGTAGGCTATTACAGAAATACGTATCAACATGGTGGGATTTCTTTAGAAGAAATGATTATTCCATTTTTAGTTTTTAATCCTAAATAAGTTTATTTTTCAATATGGAAATCCTTTATTGTCTTGATGAAATCAACCAGATTGCCCATAAAATAATAGCACAGCATTCTTCTAAAGTCCTTTTATTTAATGGCGAAATGGGTGTTGGAAAAACCACTTTAATAAAAAAAATGTGTGAAATTTTAGGTGTTCAAGAAACTACAAGTAGTCCAACCTTTTCTTTAGTTAACGAATACCAAACTAATGAAAATCAAATTGTTTATCATTTTGATTTTTATAGATTAAAAAACGAAACAGAAGCTTTAGACATGGGAGTTGATGAATATTTATATTCGGGCGATTGGTGTTTTATTGAATGGGGAGAAAACATCTCTAATCTTATCCCTATCGATCACGGCGTAATTGAAATAAAAACATTGGCCAATGGTCAAAGACAATTAAACATGATTTAATCTCTTTTGACTTTGTAGCTTTATTACTTTTTTATAACTTAGTACTCTAATTTAGTCCTCAAACTTTTATGGCAATTACACCATTTACAAAACAACAGTTAATTCCACAAGAAGAAAAACTTGAAATTGCGAAACATAAAAGCGAGCTTTTTATAGGAATTCCAAAAGAAACCAGTTATCAGGAAAGACGTATTTGCCTTACTCCTGACGCTGTAAATTCACTTACCTCTCATGGCCATCGTGTCATGATCGAATCAGGCGCTGGATTAAGTTCTAGTTATTCCGATAAAGAATATAGTGATGCGGGAGCAGAAATGACTGCCAATCCTCAAAAAGTACTGAGCTGCCCTATTATTCTAAAAGTCGAGCCACTAACGATGAATGAAATTGCAATGATCAATCCAGAAGCCATTGTTATTTCTGCCATCCAACTCAAAACTAGAAAAAAAGAATATTTCGAAGCGCTCACCAAAAAGAAAATTACGGCTTTGGCCTTTGAATATATAAAAGATGATGGAGGATCCTATCCCCTTGTGAAATCATTGAGCGAAATTGCAGGAACTGCCTCTGTACTTATTGCTTCTGAGCTAATGATAAACAATCAATTTGGAAAAGGACTGCTTTTTGGAAATATAACTGGAGTTCCTCCTACAGATGTTGTAATTCTTGGTGCCGGAACTGTTGGAGAATTTGCTGCAAAAACCGCATTAGGCTTGGGTGCTAGTGTGAAGGTTTTTGACAATTCTATCACAAAATTAAGACGACTACAAAACAACCTGAACCATCGTATTTTTACCTCTACCATTCAACCAAAATCTTTACTAAAAGCATTAAGACGTTGCGATGTTGCCATTGGCGCGATGCGTGGCAAAGAGCGTTGTCCTATTGTAGTCACTGAAACAATGGTAGAACACATGAAAAAAGGTTCTGTAATTGTTGATGTTAGTATAGATACAGGTGGTTGTTTTGAAACCTCTGAAGTGACAACACATGAGAAACCTACTTTTATAAAAAACAATGTCATTCATTATTGTGTTCCTAATATTCCTTCAAGATATTCAAAAACAGCTTCTCTTTCAATCAGCAATATCATCACACCTTATCTGTTACAAATTGCAGAAGATGGCGGAATAGAATCAGCCATTCGTTGTGCTAGTGGATTAAAAAATGGGGTGTATTTATACCACGGAATATTGACAAACAAAGTCATTGGCGAGTGGTTTAATCTACCAGAGAGCGACATCAATTTAATTGTTTTTTAAAAGAACTTTAACTTAACTTTGCTCAAAAATATTTTTATATGAAATTTTACCAACGTTTTGCCTATTATTTGGTGGGCTTAGTTATCGGAATATTCTTTGTTGCAATGGTTTTGAGTGGAAAAGACACCCGATGTAATTATTTCCCAAATGCTAGAGTTTTGAATGATTTAAGAAATAAGCCTTTCAACTATTCTGTGATTGCCTCTGAGAAACTATCTCAGAAATGGGTTGATACTATCGATATCAAAAACACCCTGACTTATGGCGATGTCGATTTTGACAGAAGCAATAAAAATATTGACAATGGTAAGCTTTATACCATCGAAGGAAAAACCATTAAAAATCAATTAATTACTTTAGAAGTGATCAATTTCTCTAATAAAGTCGTTTTAAAAGATATAATTAAAAGATAAAATTATTTAAAATAAAATTGCAAATTCAAATACTAAGTTTATATTTGCACACGCATTAGGGCGATTAGCTCAGCTGGTTCAGAGCACCTCGTTTACACCGAGGGGGTCGGGGGTTCGAACCCCTCATCGCCCACCATATAGGACTTAACTAATTTTTTAGTTAAGTCCTTTTTCTTTTCCCCTTGTAATCCCCTGTTAACATTGGCTATTTCCAAAAGTACTGAATCAAATGCATTATGAATTCCATAATATAACATAGAAAAAGATGATATTTAAAGCTAAAAAAGGGGAACAAATTATATTTTTCCTTCTTTAATTTCTACTACAATTTCAGGATTCAATAAGGTAGAAATATCTCCAAAATTAGAAAAATCCCCTTCGGCTATTTTACGCAAAATCCGTCGCATAATTTTCCCAGAACGGGTTTTCGGCAAACCAGTAACAAATTGAATTTTATCTAATTTTGCAATAGGCCCTATTTGATCGGAAACCAATTGATTAATTTCTTTGGCCAAATTTTCCCGATCTCGGCTCTCCCCAATTTCTTTCAAAATCACAAATCCATACAATGCATTTCCCTTTATATCATGAGGGAATCCAACAATAGCACTCTCAGCAACTGCTGGATGTTCATTTATGGCATCTTCAATAGGCGCTGTACCAAGATTATGACCAGAAACAATTATGACATCATCTACTCTACCCGTAATCCTATAATACCCTACTTCATCTCTCAATGCACCATCACCCGTGAAATATTTTCCTGGAAAAGCAGAGAAATAAGTCTCTTTATAACGTTGATGATCTCCCCAAATGGTTCTAGCAATTCCAGGCCATGGAAATTTTATACACAAACTACCAACGACTTGATTTCCGATAATTTCATTGTGCTTTTCATCCATTAATGCAGGCTGTATACCAGGCAATGGCAATGTTGCGTAAGTTGGTTTTGTAGGGGTTACAAAAGGAATAGGAGAAATCATAATGCCTCCTGTTTCTGTTTGCCACCAAGTATCGACTATAGGACATCGTTTACCTCCCACGTGATCATTATACCAATGCCATGCTTCTTCATTTATTGGTTCACCTACCGACCCAATTACTTTAAGTGTATCCAAAGAATATTTTTGAACATACTCTAAATTTTCTTTTGCAAGGGCTCGAATCGCTGTTGGCGCAGTATAAAACTGAGTTACTTGGTGTTTTTGAATTACTTCCCAAAAACGACTAAAATCTGGATACGAAGGAACGCCTTCAAAAATTACTGTTGTAGCCCCATTTAGTAATGGACCATATAATATATAGGAATGTCCCGTTATCCAACCAATATCCGCAGTACACCAAAAAATATCATTGTCTTCATAATTGAATACGTTTTTAAAAGTATACGCTGAATACACCATATATCCGGCTGTAGTATGAACCATCCCTTTAGGTTTTCCAGTAGATCCAGAAGTATATAAAACAAACAATGGATCTTCTGCATCCATGATTTCGGCCACATGATTATCTAATGCTTTGTCTAGAAGTGGTTGCAACCACTGGTCACGACCCTCTTTCATATTTACATCGGTATTGGTTCTTTTGACCACCAATACTTTCTCGACACAAGGACTTTTTTCTAAGGATTCATCAATAATTCCTTTTAAATCAATGGATTTATTACCACGATAACCTCCGTCAGCAGTGATTACCATTTTACATACGCTATCGTTTATTCTTGCAGAAACTGCACTAGATGAGAAGCCTGCAAAAACTACTGAATGAATGGCACCTATTCGAGCACATGCCAAAACAGCGACAGCCAATTCTGGAATCATTGGTAGATAAATACAGACACGGTCTCCTTTTTTAATTCCTTGTTGTTTAAGTACATTGGACATTTTTGAAACACGAATGTATAAATCATTATACGAAATATGTTGTGCGGCTTCATTTGGATCGTTCGGTTCAAAAATGAGAGCCGTTTTATTGCCTTTTTTTGCCAAATGCCGATCAATACAATTTTCAACAATATTTACCTTTGCGTTTACAAACCACTTTATTTTGGCTTCAGCCATATCAAAATCAAATACCTGATTCCATTGTTGGTTCCATGTAAAATTCTCTGCAGCAATTTTTCCCCAGAATTTACTTGGCTCACGAATGGATTTATTGTAATGTTTAAAATATTGTTCTAAATTTTCTATCTTGTAATAACTCATAGCGATGTTATATTTGATTCTAAGTTGTTTTTATTATCATTATCTAATCAAACAAACAATCGCCCATTTCTCTGGAATACCTTCAAAATAGTAAACTGAAAGTCCATATTTGTCTTTTATCCGAAGGGTTTGTCCATCTACAAAATAGAGAGCTTTTCCATATTTGTCTGTTTGCCTTATGGTTTGTCCATCAAAAAAGTATAAAGCAACTCCATATTTATCCTTAATGCGGACTGTATTTCCGTCTAAAAAATAGAGCGGTTGACCATATTTATCTTTAACCTTAATGATTTGTCCATCATTGTAGAAAAGAGGTGCCCCGTATTTATCTTTAGACTTTAGCGTCAAACCATCTATATAGACAATAGAGTTTCCGTACTTATCTTTTTGCTTAATCCTTTGTGCATGTAAAGTAATTTGAGTGATCAGTAATAGTAATACACATAAGTTCTTTTTCATAATTGATTTTTTATAATGAGAACGTTTTTTAATTATTCTAATCGGTTTGATTATCAAATTCCAAAATGAGCTCACCTTTTCTATTAATATATCCTTTCTTATTATTCAATATCGCTATAGCTAATCCAATTCTATTAAATGGTCTTAATAATTCAAATTGAGGTGGTATAACCCATTCCCCTTTTCTGTTAATAAAACCACATATTTTACCAGTATAACTTTCTTCTATTTTAGTACAAGCACATGCAAAATCTTTATCGTCAAAATCATATAGAGTATCAAATATAAAAGGTACTTTAACCTTAAAATCGATATCCAAAAAACCCCATTTATCATTTTTTTTAATCTTAAAATACCCTTTAGGATCTGAATAACTATTATAAATTTTTATGGAATCTCTATAAGCTAAAATTTCGTCAAAGTCGGGATTAAGCAACCATTTTCCTCTTCTATCTATAATTCCAGTTTTAAAAAATTCTTCATATTGTTCACTTTCTGAATTATAAACACTATCCTTTAAACTAGCTATACTATGATTATGAATATCAAAAGAAGTTAATTCATCAAAGGATGTAGGAATTTTAATATTATTTTTAGAATCTACAAATCCCCATTTATTATTTTTTTCAACTAGTAAAAACCCAAAAGAATCAAACAATTCTTTATCTACATCTCCATCATAGTTTTCTATGTGATCATAAATAGCAGGTATGACCCAATATCCTTTTCTATTAATTATGCCAAATTTATATTTAGGATAATTCGTGTTAGAAATAGTATCAGTTAATAATGATATTGTCAAATCATTTACATAATTATGAAGTTTGAATGGATTATCAGAAATAGTAAATAGTTTTCCTTTTCTGTCTATAAACCCCTGTTTCAATCCTACACCAACTTTCAAAAACCCCTTTTGGTCAAAAATAGTCGCTTCTGAATAACGCATTATTTTATCATAAACAGGCTGAACAAGCCAATTCCCTTTTCTATCTATTATACCACATTTATCATCTGATGTGATATCCATCATCTTTTTGTCTATTAAATCAGGAATTTCAATTGTTTTTATACATGTACAAGCAATTGCAAAACCTTTACTATCAAAATTAGATAAATAGTCAAACAAAAATGGTGTCTTGACTACATTGTTTTTATCAATAATACCAAATTTATTATTGTTTTTAACCAACAAGAATCCTTTTTTATCAAAAATATCATCTTCTGAATAGGAAGTTATTTTTTCATAAATAGGCTTTAATATCCAATCTCCAAATCGGTTAATTACTCCAAATTTTTCTTTATTTGAAGCTAGGTCTATTATTGAGGCTATAGTATTTCCGTTTTTATCAAAACTATCTAAATCATTAAATATAAATGGAATTTTTATTTCCTCTTTTTCATTTATAAAACCATATTTTCCGTTTTTTGAAGCTAATAAAAATCCTTTTGAATCAAAAATATCGTGATTGTTAGCCCAATAATATTTATTTAATTCATCATAAATAGGATTTATAATCCAGTTATGCTTTTCATCTATGAGCCCATACTTTCCATTAAAGTATATAATTTCAGAATTAGTTTTATTGTATTTATTGGCAGTAAACGTTTGTGAGTAGCAAAATATACCTGATAATAAACAAAAAATCAACAACGATAACTTTCTCATATTAAATTAAATTTAAACTTATTTTGCAACTTAAAAGGTTGATTATTTTTTTAGCACATCTTAATTGCTTTAAAATCAGCACTAATATACATTATGAATGACAAATATATAATAAAAAGTAAAATTGTTCCTTATTTACCATTTTCTAAAGGAGCTGATTAGAGTTACTTTAAAAAATGCCCTTTCTACTAAGTTTATTATCACAAGTGTTTTAAAGGATAAATTTGAGAATACTAGAAATCCATATTGATAATTTGTTTGCAAAAACTAAGTAGTAATTACTATTTTTTTTATTAATTTGTAGAAACTATTACAAAATGCAATTCGACCCTCAAGAGATTGAACAATCGGCTATCTATAAATTATTAACGGGTGCTATTATTCCAAGACCAATTGGCTGGATTTCAACGGTTAGTGAAGATGGTATTTATAATTTAGCGCCATTTTCTTTTTTTAACGCAGTGGGTGACGATCCACCCCATGTTATGTTTTCTACTGTTAGAGGAAATGATACCAACAAAGACACCTTGAATAATGTTTTGGCCACGAAACAATTTGTAGTAAACATGGTCACAGAAGCGCTAGTAGAGCAAATGAATTTGACTGCTCAGCCTATTCCTTCTTATGAAAGTGAGTTTGAATTGGCAAACCTTACTCCGATTCCCTCTGTAAAAATAAAAGCGCCGCGTGTTAAGGAAAGTCCCATCACAATGGAGTGCGAATTAGTGCACCATTATTCTTTGGAAAATCATAAATTTGGCGGAGCTACCATAATAATTGGTAAAGTCGTAATGTTTCACGTAGACGAGACCGTTCTGCTTGATAATTATAAAATTAACTTAGAAACGTATAAGCCTGTAGCTCGATTGGCAGGTTCAAACTATTCAAAATTAGGGGAAATCTTCTCCGTAAAAAGAACATAAAATGAAAATAACAGTTATTGGTGGAGGTCCTGGTGGACTTTATTTTTCGATTTTAACTAAAAAAGCAATGCCAGATTGCGATATAACCATATACGAACGCAACAAACCAGACGATAGTTTTGGTTTTGGAGTCGTTTTTTCTGACGAAACCTTGGGCGAATTTTTAACCCGAGACATCCAATCGTATGATTTAATTCGTAGCAAATTTGCTTATTGGGATGATCTTGCGGTAGCTAGAGATGGTGAAATTGTAAATATTTCTGGAAACGGATTTTGTGGCTGCTCTCGTAAAACGCTTTTGCAATTATTACAACAGCGATGTCAAGAAGAAGGTGTAAAATTAAATTTTGAAACCAATATTGATGTTAGCGATTTATCTCAATTTTCAGATTCGGATGTAATCGTAGCTTCTGATGGAATCAATAGTGCTATTCGAGAGCAATTTGCAAGTGCCTTTGGAACTAAAATCGAAATGAAAAAGAACCGCTTTGTTTGGTTGGGTTCTACAAAACCATTAGATGCATTTACTTATTTCTTTAGAAATACGCCTCACGGAATGATTGTAGCGCATTCCTATCAATATGAAGCGGGAATGAGTACTTGGATTTTTGAATGTTCAGACGAAACATGGCAAAATGCCGGTTTTGAAGTAACGAACGAAGACGATACGATTGCTAAAATCAGTGAATTGTTTAAAGAAGAATTAGACGGACACGGATTGATTTCAAATCGTTCACATTGGAGACAATTTCCAGCAATTACAAACGATAAATGGCATAAAGATAATATTGTCTTAATTGGTGATGCTAAAGCAACCGCCCACTACTCTATTGGTTCAGGGACGAAATTAGCTATGGAAAGTGCTATTGCATTATCGGATGCAGTTGTAGCCAATACCAAAGATATTCCTGCGGCTTTCGAACAATATGAAAATTCTAGACGCAATACAGTAGAAATGATTCAGTATGCTGCCAATGTATCGTTAGATTGGTTTGAGCACATGGATCGATATAAAGACCATGATTTTATGCAATTTGCCTTTGGGGTAATGACACGTTCTAAAAAAATAACATACGAAAATCTTGCTATTCGAGATGCTGCTTTTCCTGAAAAAGTATTAACGGAGTTCAATGCAAAAGGAAACTTTAATCCAAACACACCAGCTGCTTTTACCCCTTATAAAATTGGAAATCTAACGATTCCTAACCGAATTGTTATGAGCCCGATGGGACAGTATGTTGCTGAAAACGGATTGGTTTCAGATTGGCATTTGGTTCACTATGGCGCTCGTGCTACGGGTGGTGTGGGACTGATTTTAACAGAAATGACAGCGGTTTCAGAAAATGGAAGAATCACTTTAGGATGTGCGGGTATATACAATGAAAAACAAGTACTTGCTTGGGAAAAAGTAACTGATTTCGTGCATCAAAATAGTGCTACTAAAATCGGAATTCAATTAGGGCATTCTGGCCGTAAAGGAGCAACTAAAAAACCAGGAGAACAACCCGCTGGGGCCTTAGAAAACGGGTGGGATTTACTTTCCGCCTCTGCGATTGCCTTAAATGAAAAATCGGCTACTCCAAAAGCAATGGATGCAAATGATATGGATTTGGTTTGTGAGCAATTTGTTCAGGCGACTCAAAATGCCGATCATGCGGGATTTGATATGATTGAATTGCAAGCGCACCATGGATTTTTATTAGCGTCTTTTCTTTCTCCTTTAACCAATACCAGAAAGGATGAATTTGGAGGAAATATCCAAAATAGATTGAAGTTCCCTTTACGTGTTTTTACAGCCATGCGTCATGCTTTTTCATCAGATAAACCAATGTCGGTTCGTATTTCGGCCACGGATTGGGCTGATAATGGAATTACCGAAGCCGATGTGATCGTTATTGCAAAAGCCTTTAAGGAAGCAGGAGCTGATATTATTAATGTTTCGACAGGAAATACGGTTGCAGGACAAAAACCACAGATGGGAAGAATGTGGCAAACTCCTTTCTCTGATATGGTTAAACACGAAGCTAATGTTCCTACAATTACTGCAGGATACATTCAGGATATTGATCAAATCAATACTATTTTGTTAAACGGTAGAGCGGATTTAGTCGCTTTAGGCAGACCTTTATTATTAGATGCTAACTTTGTTCGTAATGCACAAGCCTACGAGCAATACAAAACCACTGATATCCCAGATCAATATATTTCAGGCACTTCTCATTTGTACCCTTATAAAGGAGCGGAACGTAAAATGATGGAAGGAATGAAAAAAGCGTTAAAACCAATTAGTCATAAAACAGCCTAATTCTTACTCACGAATTATTATTAAAAACAGAAAAACGTATTTTAAGTTATGAAGCATTACGAAGATAATTTTGCTCACCAACATTTACCTCATGCTGATTTACAACCAGAATATCACTTCCCTTCTGCTGTTTTTGAACATCCAGAAATGCTTAACTGTGTCGATAAATTACTAGACCATCACATCAAAGCAGGAAATGGTAGTAAAATTGCGTTACGTAATTTTGATTTGACTTGGACGTATCAGGATTTATATGAGAAGTCCAATCAAATCGCACATGTATTGGTTGATAATTTAGAATTTCAATCAGGTAATCGGGTGTTGATTCGCTCAGCGAACAATCCGATGATGGTGGCTTGTTGGTTTGCGGTATTAAAAGCAGGAGGAATTGTAGTTTCTACTATGCCGCTACTTCGTTCAAAAGAACTTACAACTATAATTGATTGTGCCGAAATTTCACATGCTTTTTGCGATAAGCATTTGGAAACGGAAATGGATTTGATTTCTTCTTCATTCTTGAAACACGTATCTAAATTTGACGGTTTAGAGAAAGAAAGTTTTGATTTAGAAACTTTAATGAGCACAAAGCCCAAAACTTTTACAAACTACCACTCCAAGTCAGATAGTGTTTGTTTAATTGGGTTTACTTCTGGAACCACCGGATTGCCTAAAATGACCGCACATTACCATAAAGATATTTTAAATATTTGCGAGGCATTCCCAAAATATTCCTTACAACCTACAACAAATGATGTATTTGCAGGAAGTCCGCCGTTAGGATTTACTTTTGGTTTAGGCGGTTTGGTTTTATTTCCATTATATTATGGAGCTACTGCTTTCTTAATAGAAAAACCATCACCTGAATTATTATTACAAGCCATTCAGGAATATAAAGTCAGTATTTTGTTTACTGCCCCAACCGCTTGGAGAGTAATTACCACCAAAGTAAATGAATTTGATTTGTCTAGCTTGCGTAAATGTGTATCGGCTGGAGAAACACTTCCTTTAAAGGTTTGGGAAGATTGGTATGAGGCTACAGGATTAAAAATTATTGATGGCATTGGGGCGACCGAAATGTTGCATATTTTTATTTCCTCCAATGAAAGTAATATGAAGCCCGGCGCTACGGGTGTTCCTATTTTAGGTTATGAAGCTAAAATTGTTGATTTAAAAGGAAACGAAACACCAATCAATGAACCGGGTAGATTGGCTGTTAGAGGAATTACTGGATGCAAATACCTCAATCGAGAAGAGAAACAGAAAGAATATGTTGAAAAGGGCTGGAATATTACAGGAGATATTTTCAAGAAAGACGAGAATGGTTATTTTTGGTTTATAGCCCGTGGGGATGACATGATTATTTCATCTGGATATAACATTGCCGCTATTGAAGTAGAAAGTGTTTTGATTACACATGAAGCGATTCTGGAATGTGCGGTGGTAGGTTTGCCAGACGAAAGTCGAGGAATGTTGGTTTGTGCTAACATTGTTTTAAAAGACCCTTCAAAAGCAAGTCCTGAACTGGCTAAATCCATTCAAGATTGGTTTAAGCAAGTGGCGGCACCTTACAAATACCCTAGAGAAATTCGTTTTCATGAAGTGTTGCCTAAAACAGAGACTGGAAAAATCCAACGATTTAAATTAAAGTAATGCTTTATATAAACAACATAAACTACTTATTATGAGTTATTTTATTAAAGAAGAAAAAATTAGATTTCAACATATTGATTATGCTGGGATTGTGTTTTACCCCCGTTT
>CALQBR020000001.1 GCA_943328865.2 Sphingobacterium thalpophilum | reverse complement strand
ATTTACCTATTGCAATACAAACTATGCCATATTGGCTCTGATTATAGAAAAAACAACCAATAGTAGTTATAAAGAAGCCATGAAAACAATGATTTTTGAACCTTTGGGAATGAAAAACACGTTTGTCTATGACCATAAAAATGACCAAGATAGCGTTACGCCTTCTTATAGATGCAGCGGAAGGAAAATTGGTTATGATTATTTGGATGCAGTTTATGGAGATAAAAATATTTATGCTACTCCAAGAGATCTATTAAAATTCGACATGGCTAGAAACTCATCATCCTTTTTAGATCCAAAATTAAATGCCCAAATCTATGAAGGCTACAGTAATGAACATAGGGGGAAGAAAAATTATGGACTTGGTATTCGGATGATTCAATGGCCAACCGGACAGGAATTTTATTTTCACAATGGTTGGTGGCATGGGAACATGTCTTCTTATATCACTTTGAAAAATGAAAATGTGATGATGGTTGCGCTAACCAACAGAGGCTATAAACAAGTTTATAAAACCAAAAATTTAGCCCCTCTTTTTGGCGATTATCCTTTTAAATTAAGCGGTGATGATAGAGAGGAATAAAAATCCACAATCGGATAGTGATTGGTGAGATTAGAATCAAAAAAGATTACATTTGCATTCTTAATTTTGGAATACTTGTTGAAGGTAGTGTTATTAAATTATTGGGGTCGACTGGTTTTGACAGCAAGTCGAATTGAAAGGTAAGCACGTCGAGAACTGAGACAATTCTCGTAAATAAATGGTCTCATACTTTTTACACGGCGAAAATAACTACGCTCTAGCTGCATAATCTGAATCATAGTAAGATTAGCCTCGTTCCTATAAGATAGGAAAGCAGGATTCTCCTTGAAAGCCTTGGTTTGTGGCGGTCAATAAAGGGGAACCGTAAAAATAAACCTAGATTACCATGGGCTTCAACTGGTTTTCGAAAATAAGAAGATAAGCTTCGTGTGGCTGTTTCTGGCCAAGCACAAAGTCGAAAATTCAATCAGAAAATAAACGCGTAGAAAGCTTTTTAGTTGCTTGTTTGGACCCGGGTTCGATTCCCGGCGACTCCACAAAAAAAAACATCTTGTTATTACAACAAGATGTTTTTTTTGCTATTTCATATTCCTATCTTTTTTCTTGTAAATTAATTATTTAAATATTGTGGTGTTATCCAATTTATTTTTTCAATCCAAATGATAAAATTTATTAACTAAATAACGCATTACTATATAGATGACACCTCCAACAACAATAAGAGATATAATTAGGCTTATCAGATTGATTACAATATTAGGAAGAAACTTCAGTCTTGGGTGAATATAGCGAGGCTCTCGATGAAGCCGTTGGCGCATGTTTTGCTTTACTATTTTAATTTTCTTTTTGATAATTCCTTATTTATTAAGTCCTGTAATTTCCGATTCTAAATTCCTAAAGGTATTTTTTTTGATAAAATAAGCACTAATTAAAAATAAATATTTCATAAAACAGTATCTCATTTTAAACACAGTTCGCAGAAATTAAGGACTTCAATCAAACATATTTATGATGTCCTTTATTACTTTTCTTATCATTTGTTTTTTAGAATCTTATAGATTAAAAAAACGATACATATTAAACCAAAAACCATTACCCCCAATTGGATGGATAATAATAAATCAAAAAATACGAATTTTAGAAAATCCATTTTATATCTAATTATAATTTAAAATATTGTTGTTGACTTTTTAATGACACATTTTTTACAATCGTCATAACGTTTCATTAGAAATGACCGAGTTATTTTTATTCAAAATATCAGCATTGCTAGCATAGACATCCTTTTTTTTAATTAAAAGCCAAGCATTCTCTTGTTTGCCTTTTAATTTTACTAATGAAAATTCACCTTTTAATTTCTTACCTTGTAGTATAAAACTAAAATGGCCTTGTCGGAGTCCTTTTTTCAATTTATGTTCAGGTGAACCTTCAAATGATTCTTCCGATAAATAGTATGTACCCGAATCCCAAACAATGACTTTTCCAGCTCCATAATTCCCTTCTTTAATAGTACCTTCAAAATCTTTGTAACTGAAAGGATGGTCTTCTACCCTAATAGCTAATCTTTTAATAGAAGGATTCATCGAAGGGCCTTTTGGAATTGACCAGCTTTTTAAAACACCCTCCATTTCTAGTCTGAAATCATAGTGCAAGTGAGAAGCTGCATGCTTTTGTACTACAAAAATAAATTCCCCTTGCGATTTTTCAATAGTAGCTTCAGGCGTTTTAGTCCTGCTTAGATCGTGTTTTTGATTGTGTCTATCTAAAGTCATTTGATTTATATTATACCATTTGCTTTTATAATCGGCCTACAAAAAATAAAAAAATAAAATATAAAAATTCAACATTTTGATTTTCATAGCATTAAATTAATTTTGATTTATGTAAAAAACAAAAAAAACACTTAAAAAGCCCAAAAAGCTTTTTAAGTGTTTTTAGCAAAAATAAAAGGGTTAGAATATTATTCCGGTGAAACCACCTCTCCTTGCCATTGCATAATACCACCTAAAAGATTAAAGGTGTTTCCAAAACCCATTTGGTTCATTAAATGACACGCCTGTTCGCTTCTTGCGCCTGATCTGCAATACACATAATAGTTTTTGGATTTATCCAATTCATCTATTTGATAAATAAATCCTTGCCCTTTATGGATATCAATATTGATGGCCTGTGGAATTATTCCTTCATTACACTCGCCTTCTGTTCTTACATCTAGGATAACCGCATTGGTATCTTGTTCTAATTGGTTAATCCAATCTTCTTGCTGTAGATTCATCTTTTCTAATACTTAAATTTTTATAGAATTCAAAATTCGATAAAAAATATCACTCAAAAAAATGTTTAACATTAAATTGATTTATCACTTAGAATTATTTTAACATTAAAATAACATCCTATTTGTATATAAAATTGAAAACAAATATATATTTGTATGTACAAATTTTGTAGCAACAAATATGACTATTGAAAAAATCATAAAATCGAATTCGCCTATAGCCATTCCTAAGAAAACGGTGCTGAATATTTTGTATACTCAAAATATAATCTCAGAAAAATTTAGTGAAATTTTAAAACCTTATGATATTTCAGAAGAACAATTTAATGTCCTGCGAATTTTAAGAGGGCAAAAAGGAAAACCTGCCAATATGTGCCTGATTCAAGAAAGAATGTTAGCCAAGACCAGTAACACAACCCGACTTGTCGATAAGTTACTCTTAAAAGAATTGGTTACCCGTGAGGTTTGCCCTGAGAATCGTCGTAAAATAGAAGTACTCATCACACCAAAAGGGCTTGAATTATTGACAGTGTTAGATCCAAAAGTAATTGACTATGAATTATCTTTTTCAAAAAACTTGAACACGGAAGAATTAGATCAATTAAATCATTTATTAGAAAAATTCAGAACATCCTAACCTTAATTAATATCGATTAATATTATGAGTACTTTTATTGAACAACAAAATTGGAGATACGCCACCAAGAAATTTGATGCTTCCAAAAAAATATCAAACGAAGATTTAAATACCTTGAAAGAAGCCATTCGATTGAGTTCTTCTTCCTATGGTTTGCAACCTTTCAAAGTTTTGATTATAGAAAATGCTGATTTACGCGAAAAATTGAAACCAGTAGCTTGGAATCAAAGTCAGATTACTGACGCATCTCATGTAATTGTATTTGCTAATGAAACGAATATAGGCGACACTCAAATTGACAACTACATTAATAATATTAGTGAAACACGTGGTATCCCTCTTGAAAACTTATCTGGTTTTGGGGATTTTATGAAATCAAAAATCACCCCTTTAGAATCCGATTTAAAGAACATTTGGACGTCAAAACAAACCTATTTGGCTTTGGCTAATTTAATGAATGCTTCGGCAGAATTAAAAATTGATGTGACTCCAATGGAAGGATTTGATGCAAATGCATTCAATGAAATTTTAGGATTAACTGAAAAAGGACTCAATGCTTCAGTTATCGCAACAATAGGCTACCGTCACAAGGACGACGAAACTCAGCACTATAAAAAAGTAAGAAAATCAAATGAAGAATTATTTATTACACTATAATTATTAACAATCAAATCCATTTAAAACATGAAAAATTTAAAAACAATTGCCATTGCCTTATTAGTAGTATTCGGGACAGTAACTCTTAATGCGCAAACCAAAAAAGTAAATGCTTCGAAAAGCAAAATCAACTGGGTTGGAAAAAAAGTAACAGGACAACATGAAGGAACAATTAATCTTCAAGAAGGGGCATTAATTTTCAAAGGTGAAAAATTAGTCGGTGGTAATTTCACTGTAAATATGGCTTCAATATCTACAACTGATTTAAAAGCTGGAGAAGGAAAAGAAAAATTAGACGGACACTTGAAAGCAGATGATTTCTTTGGAACAGAAAAATTCCCAACTGCTACTTTAGTTTTTAAAACCATTGCTGATAAAGGGAATAATGTTTATAAGGTAACAGCAGATTTAAAAATCAAAGACAAAACAAATCCAATAACATTTGAAATTACTGTGGCTGGAAAAACGGCTACAACTGCTTTGAATGTTGACCGAACAAAATACGATATTAAATATGGTTCTGGAAGTTTCTTCGAAAACTTGGGAGACAAAGCTATCGCAGATGAATTCGAATTAAAAGTAGCTTTGCAGTTCTAACGAATAAAATAGTTATTTTGATAAACAACAGGCCCTGGCAATATTTTGTCAGGGTTTTTGTTTTAAAAAAAGAATAAATATAACACAAATTATTGATTTAAAATTATTTAAAGTGTTTAATATCAAGCTTTTATTGTAATTTTATAAGAGGACCTATACCTGTATTCAAATTCAGGAGCACCATTTTAAATAATTGTAAACTAAAGTTTAAATATTAAATTCAATTATCATGAATAAGATACTATCCGTTATATTGTTGCTGTTTCTATATCTAAATGTTACCGCACAAACCAAATCCATCAATATTTACCAGAGCAAAGTCAGTTGGATTGGAAAAAAAATAACCGGACAACACGAAGGAACCATTAACTTAAAAGAAGGCACCCTTCTTTTTAAAAATAATACAATAGTGGGTGGTAATTTTGTTGTTGATATGACTACAATTTGCAATACAGATCAAACTGGAAAGGATAAAATAAAACTAGAGGGACATCTCAAATCGAGTGACTTCTTTAATGTTAGTAATTTTAAAACCTCCAAATTGGTTTTTAAATCAATTAGTAAGAAAAAGAATAATTCCTATGCAATTAAAGCCGATTTGACTATTAAAGGTGTGACAAATCCAGTATTTTTTAATCTGATTGTTAAAAACAAAACTGCCTCTACAAAATTAATAATTGACCGAACCAAATACGATATTCAATACAGCACTGGTAGTTTCTTTGACGATTTAGGAGATCAAACCATATATGATGAATTTGATTTAAATGTAGTACTCTATTTTTAAATGATTTAAATGCTCTTAGATTGCTCTAAGAAAAATAAAATTCATTATCAGAAACAAAAAATAGTTTGCGCTAAAAAGACATTAAATCAAATTCCTATCAGAATCTAAAATATTTTTCAGGTAGATTGGCATTGGTTTAATTTAATTAAAGGCTAATTTTATACCGCAATTGAGTCTTTGACAAAAACACAAAACTCATTAAATGAAGTAGTCCATCCTAATCTTAACCTATTTCAGCAATATAATTTTTTAATATGATCAAATGAAAATACTAGTGATTGATAATTACGACAGTTTCACTTATAATTTAGTACATTACCTAGAAGATTTTGACTGTGAGGTCACTGTGTTCCGCAATGACGAATTTGATATTGACGAAATTAATTTTTTTGATAAAATACTCTTATCACCGGGACCTGGAATTCCTAATGACGCAGGTTTATTGAAAGAAGTCATCAAAACCTATGCGTCTACCAAAAGTATTTTAGGCATTTGCTTGGGACAACAAGCCATAGGAGAGGTTTTTGGAGCGCAACTCATTAATTTGGAAAAAGTATATCATGGGGTATCTAGTAAAATTGAGATTCTAGTGAGCGATGAAAATTTATTTGATGGATTGCCTCATGAAATTGAAGTTGGAAGATACCATTCTTGGGTGGTGGATAAGAAAGATTTTCCTGAAGTTTTAGAGATTACTGCTACCGACAAAAAGGGACGAATCATGTCTTTACGTCATAAAAATTTTGATGTTCGTGGCCTTCAGTTTCATCCCGAAAGTATTTTAACACCTTATGGAAAAAAGATTTTAGAAAATTGGATTACACATTAGAATAAAACATTTTTTAATTGAATTCCGTATGCAAGAAATATTGGAATCCTTATGCTAAAGTTTGGATTTTAATTATTCAATATTAACAATATGTTTAATTAAATTAAACAATCGTTTAATTTAAACAATTTTTTTTTACTGGCTTCTAATACCTACTATCTAATGAGTGTTTTTTAATGACAAACAAATTGAAATCAATTTTTGTGAAGTGAAGTATTTAAAAGAATTATAATTTTTTGTCAAAATACAGATTTCAATAATTTAAAATGACTTTTTTTATTCTAAAGAAGAAATAAGTAATTTGTCTTAAATTATGTGAAATTTTTTTGTGTTCCTTTAGGGGTATCAAAATAATAGGATGCTCCTTTCTGATTATAGAAAGCTAAATATAAAGTAGCATGTATACAGTAAACTCTTTAGTTAATAATAAAGATAAACAAGCGGTTACAAAATCCCTCATAAATTGAACAGATTTTCTACAGGCTACCTATGTCAAGATTTGATTGTAATTTCTCCAAGTCACTATGAACCGAAAAGTTTTTTACAAATTCAGTCCCAATCGACTTATTAGCAAAAGATGATTTATCGTATAAATTAGTCGTATTATTCTTTATTGAATTTAAATTGCGGTTTAATTACAAAAAGTCATTAACTCACCTAAGCATAGTCTATTTATATTGATTATTCTTGCACTTAACCAATTAATATCTATCACTCTTTAGCCATCCTGTTATACTCATCCTAGTCTTTTGAGTAACTAAAACTTCATGAAGAAGTTCGTCACTTTTAAAAAAAATTGTTTTACCTTGAATTGGCGAAATTTTTTGATTGCCCTCCATCTGATGAATCATTAGTTCCCCTCCATCTCCTTCTTGCCAGTTGCTATTTAAATAACTGATCATAGAATATTTTCGACTGGGATTGTTTTTGAATTGATCCAAATGCTTTAAGAAGAAATCACCCGATTCATATAGCGAATAATGAAACTCGTATCCCGTTATTCCAGCAAAACAAGTAGCGTTCAAATATTGAATAAATGCTTCTATTTGAGTGAAAAAAATGTTTTCGAATTCGTTGTTGTGTTTTTTGTCAAGCCAATAAATAGAATCACTCCGTATGGCTCCATCATAAGACAGCTTCTCTGAATTGCCAATTCCAGCTGTATTCAATAAATGTTCATGATTTAAAGTAATTAGATTTTGTTTCAAACTATTGGCCAACTCATTGCTCAAAAAATGTTCTGATATACCTACTTTATTTTCAAGATAACTAGCTATCAAAGTCTCAAAAGAATTTTCCATTTATATTATTAATTGCCTGCAAAGACAAGCAACGTGGTAAGGTAACTTAAAAAGATGCCTTATTTACTGAAAATGAAATAAATAAAATGAATTGGACCTAAATAAGTTCTTTAAATTAATTACAAGAAATGATTAATAAAAAATGCCATCCACATAAAACCATCGATCATTTACGAAACTGAAAGTTGATTTTTCATGATGGATATGGTTTTTTAGCGTAGGGTCTTGAAAATAAGCTTTAAACTCAACAATGTCGTGGGTGGCGTTGAGGATTTCTAATTTAAGCCATTGGTTACTAACCGCCCAACGAAAAGTTTCTTCTCTGGAGTGGAAATTTCGTTGGGAAGGATGAGTGGTTTTTAATAAATAATCTACTTCATGAAGCACATAAGCTGAATATCTGGATCGCATTAAAGCTTCCGCAGTAGGTGCATGTTGCGTGCCATTAAGATAAGGTTTACAGCATGATTCAAAGCTTTTTTGAGAAGAACAAAAGCAAATTTCCATTTGAAGTTTCTATTTTTTAATATTATAGTTCCTTGTTAATACTAATTTCAATCGTTACAGGGAAATAAAAGCTATATTTCTGTGAATTATTGCTTTAAATGGCCATTAAGCGCAATTATTTTTTGGTGTAATTGAATCAACAAAGCTTGATAACGACTGATTTCAATTAAATCTGCGTCCTCTTTGGTGAAATCTAACAATTCATTTAATTCCTCACTAACTTCAACCAATTTAATAGTTGCTTCATTGCGGTTTTTTTTTGAAATCAAATCAATTATCCCTTGAACATTAAGCTTTATTGAACTGAATTTGTCTTTTTCCATCATCAAAATTATTTAATTGGTTTCGGAAGCATTCGTCTGGTGGAACTTTTTTACGATTTGCTTTAATTTTTCCTTACGGACGATTTCAGCATTCTTGACTTTGTCTTGTGCTTTATGCAATTTGTCATTGTGCTTTTTGATGTTCCGCTCGTTATTTCTACTCATCCTATTTGTCTTTTTATTTCCTCCAATGTTTTATTGGTGTATATTAGTTGGTTTGTTATTTCTTGTCTAAGAAGATTAAGGTCTTTACAATCAAAATGTTTGGCCCAAGATGTCAGATTAAGGATATTCCGAATTTGCTTAATTCTTTTAGTAGTTTCAAAACTGGTTCTAAGAACGGCCTTGTTATCGAAATATGGATTATTCTTATGTTGGTAATTGACTTTATTGGAATTAAAATCAGCTTCGATATAGTACAAATTTTCTGTCGCATTATCTGGATAAAAATCTTTCCAATGCGCAAAACCCAGTTTATATTTGGATCCCGTATCGATCTCCAAAGGCTCTAAACGCCATTTACTATTGGCTAATCTTCCCCAATGATTCGACAAACGATACATCCCTAATTGGTTATAATAATAACTACTCCCTGATTTGCTTTTAAAATCAAATGATTTACTCCCTAATTCACTTAAAGGTACTTCTTTAAATATACAAAAAGTATTTTTAAAAGCATTTGCCTTTACAAAGTATTTTTTATCCATATTCAAAACAGAAATTGCGAATAATAATTCATGATTCTATTTGTTATTCCAATTGTCATGAATTAGATCGAAAAGTCAATCAACAAATTTAATCAAATATGACGGTTAATTTAAAATAAAAAACAAGCAGAAGGTATGCAATGAATCCTTTACAAACAAGTCTAATTAGTAAATCAAATCGCAACCCAACCATTAAAACCATTAAAACCATAGAAATCAAATTAAATACATCTAAAACAAAAAATAAAACTTATTTAAAATAAAATGTACATTTGCAAAAAAATACTCAATTTAAAATCAAAGGAAATCACTTTGACATTAAACGATAACATGTTACCCCATTTATGAAAAAAATAGTTGAATACCGCAAACTACTAAATGTAGAAAAAACTGCAGATTTAAAAGATTTGAAAACAATTTACCGCAATGCGATGAAAGAAGCGCATCCGGACAAATTTCAAGGTGATGAGGCTGGACTAAAAGCTGCTGAAGAAAATAGTAAAAAAATCATCGAAGCGTATCACTTCCTGGTGAGTATCAATCCTGAAACTACCAAGCAACTTTTACCAGAATACACAGAAACAATTAGTACATCAACTATCACTGATTATAAATATGTTGAAGGTAGATTAATCATCAATTTCTCAAACGGTAGTGTTTATGAATACATCAGTGTACCGAAAGCTACTTATGTAAAAATGGTAAACGCAGATTCTCCTGGAAGATTTGCAAAAAGACATATCCTGAATTCTTTTACTTGGAGAAAAACCATCAATCAGGAATAAGCATTTTTAAATATCTAAAAAAGGATTTAGCAATTATCTAAATCCTTTTTTTTTTGCAATATATTGGCATAATTAATTCTAATCCTTATTGAAACTTAAATACTTTTTTTTCTATAGTCTAATATTCCTTTTGCTTATAATAAATAGCACTTTCCTTAAAAAAACATTCTAATTGCTACTGATATAACGTTAAAAGTATTTTGCTTAAAAGCACGTTTAAAAAGTATAAATACTTAAATTTGGATTTCAATTTTTACAAATAGAATGACACCATATTTAGGTTATATTGGGGCGTTACTCATTGGAATAATACTTGGCCTTACCGGTGGTGGTGGATCTATATTAACGGTTCCTGTTTTGGTATACCTCATTGGATTAAACCCTATGGTTGCCACTGCCTACTCCTTATTCATTGTCGGTACCACTGCTACTTTTGGCACCATTCAAAATTTAAAGAAAAAAGTAGTATCTGTAAAAATAGGATTGCAATTTGCCATTCCCTCTTTATTTTCCGTTTACCTTACCCGTAGGTTTTTAGTTCCAATTATCCCCGAAGTATTAATTGAAACCCCTCATATTATTCTAACCAGAAGCACTTTTCTAATGGTTTTGTTTGCTTGTATCATGTTTTTTGCCGCACTCTCGATGCTAAAAAAACAAGCTGAAAAACAAGAAGATGTGATTCAAAAAGAACAAAACCTTTTATTGGTGGTTCTCCAAATTTTTAGTGTCGGTATTTTAATCGGGCTCATTGGTGCCGGGGGTGGCTTTTTAATTATCCCAGCCTTATTTCATATTGCCAAACTCCCTATGAGAAAAGCCATCGGCACTTCTTTATTGATTATTGCTATCAATTCCTTAATTGGATTTACAGGTGATATCGAAAACACAACCATCGACTGGTCCTTCCTACTTGGATTTACTGCTATTGCTATCCTAGGGATTTATATTGGTATTTATTTAAATAAATTCATCAACGAAAACCAACTTAAAAAAGGATTTGGTTGGTTTGTATTAGTGATGGCCATATTTATTTTTATAAAAGAATTATTATATTAGATTGTGATTTTGTTAACCTTATTAAACCTTTAATCTTATTATTTTTGTGAAGTATTTAAAAAAATGAAAATGAAAATTCAACAAATCTATACTGGATGTATTGCACAAGCGGCTTATTATTTAGAGAGTAATGGTGAAGCGGCTATTTTTGATCCATTACGGGAAGTGCAACCCTACATTGACAAAGCCAATACTGATAATGCCAAAATAAAATATATTTTCGAAACACATTTTCATGCTGATTTTGTGTCAGGTCATATCGATTTAGCTCAAAAAACAGGTGCAGCTATTATTTATGGGCCAACTGCTAATCCAGAATTCAAAGCCATTATTGCAAACGATAATCAGGAGTTTAAAGTAGGTAAATACACCGTAAAAGTCATTCATACACCTGGACACACTTTGGAAAGCACCTGTTATTTACTAACTGACGAAAACGGCAAACAACACGGTATCATTACCGGAGACACTTTATTTATTGGGGATGTAGGGCGTCCTGATTTAGCACAAGCATTGGTAAAAGATTTAACAAAGGAAAAGCTAGCCTCTTATTTATTTGATTCTTTACGCGATAAAATCATGCCGCTATCGGACGATTTAATTGTTTATCCAAGCCATGGTGCTGGTAGTGCCTGTGGTAAAAATATGAGTAAAGAAACCACCGACACTTTAGGAAACCAAAAGAAAACCAATTATGCTTTACGGGCAACTATGACTCGTGAAGAATTCGTACAGGAATTGTTAGAAGGTTTACCATTGCCTCCAGCCTATTTCCCACAAAATGTGATGATGAATATTCAAGGATATGAAAGTTTAGAAAACATAATTGAAAAATCATTGACTCCTTTACAACCAAAAGATTTTGAAACGGTGGCCAATCAATCGGAAGCGGTGATTCTAGATGTACGTCATGAGGATGATTTTGTAAAAGCACACATTCCAAGATCTATTTTTATTGGGATTCAAGGTAATTTTGCACCATGGGTTGGTGCTTTGATTATGGATGTCAAACAACCTTTGCTTTTAATCACACCTGAAGGAAAAGAACAAGAAACCATTACCCGACTCTCTAGAGTTGGTTTTGATCATGTTTTAGGTTATTTAAACGGTGGAATCGAGGCATGGAAATCTGCGGGATTTGAAACAGATCATATTGTATCCATTACACCTGAAAAATTCGCTACTGAATTAAAAGAAAACAGCCTAATTGTAGATGCCAGAAAAAATGGAGAATATGAAGCAGAGCATGTAGAAAAAGCCATTAATATCCCATTAGATAGTATTAATTCTAATTTGGACTTAGTGCCAACACAGGCGCCCTTTTACTTGCATTGCGCTGGCGGATATCGTTCTGTGATTATGGCATCTATATTAAAATCGAGAGGTATCCATAATCTGATTAATATAGAAAAAGGGATCAGTGGGATTAGAAATACAACAGTGCCTTTGACTCATTTTGTTTGTCCTTCGACTTTGAAATAAATAGAAACAACCAATAGAAATTTTTTCTTTTTCAAGATAATTTAAAACCTACTATTTTTAAATACTATCACAAACCAAATAAAAAACAAATTAATTAAAATGAAACAATTATTTTTAATGTTAACGATTTTTACAATTTTATTTTCATGCAATAAAGCAGGTGAAAATGAATATATCGTTACTGGGACCATTAATGGAATCGATGGAAAGACAGTCATTCTTGAAAAACAGGATGAAACTGGGCAAATTACTCCAATTGATACCGTAAAGATCGAAAGTGGTAAATTTACCTTCAAAGGAACGGCTAAAGAACCTGAAATGTATTTGATTCAAGTAGAAGCGGTACAAGGAAAAATACCTTTTATTTTAGAAAACGGTGATATTGAAATGACTGTTAATAAAGACAGTATCAATATTGCAAAAGTTAGCGGAACCTATAACAATGATGAATTAACAAGTTATAAGGAGGCTGGGATGAAAATTCAAAAGAAAATGATGAAATTTCAGCAAGACAATACTGCTAAAATGAACGAAGCACAACAGAAAAAAGATACTGTTGTAATGAATCGTTTGAGAGAAGAATATGGTGCTTTTGAAAGAGAATTCATTAAACAATCAGATGATTATGTGGCTACCCATACCAAATCTTTTATTGCTACGTTAATCATTCAAGGGATGTTGAATTCGATGAATTTAGATCTTAAAAAGGTAACAAAATATTACAATGCGCTAGATCAATCTTTAAAAGACACTAAACCAGGTAAATCAATAAAAACTAAATTAGACCAATTGGGTGCTCTAATATCAGCAAAATCCGGAACTGAAATTGGCAGTATTGCACCTGATTTTAGCGCTCCAAACCCTGAAGGAAAGATTATTTCGCTAAAAGAATCCTTGGGCAAAGTAACTTTAATTGATTTTTGGGCATCTTGGTGTGGTCCTTGTCGGGCTGAAAATCCTAACGTAGTTGCTTTGTATAATGAGTTTCATGCTAAAGGTTTTAACATCATTGGCGTATCTCTAGATAAAGATGCTGCTAAATGGAAAGAAGCAATAAGTAAAGATAAACTAACTTGGAATCAGATTTCAAATCTCAAATTCTGGGAAGAGCCTATTGCTGTCACTTTCGGGGTACAATCTATTCCTGCAACCTACCTTCTTGATGCGTCAGGAAAAATTATAGCAAAAGATTTAAGAGGTGCGGATTTAAGAAATAAAATTAGCAGTCTTTTAGACGCTAAATAATTACAAAAAAGACTCCTTTTAAAAATCTCCCTCACAGGAGATTTTTTTTATTTTATTCAATACCAATGAATTAAAAATTGACCTGAAATTTAGTGGGAATTTAGTTTGGAAACACCAAAACAGTTGCTATATTTGCAACCGCTTAAAACAACAACAACTGTTATTGTCAGAAAATGGGGAGATACTCAAGCGGCCAACGAGGGCAGACTGTAAATCTGCTGTGTGAACTTCGCAGGTTCGAATCCTGCTCTCCCCACAAAAAAAGCCTGAAGATGATTCAGGCTTTTTTATTGGTATTTTCTAAGTCTACTATTCCAACATAAAACTTACACTTACATTAGCGACAATTGTAATTTCACCTATAGCTAATGTTTCTCTCTGCACCTCTCCATCAGACATCGCAGAAACCATCATCTTCCTTTCATACATTGGTTGCGGATAATACGCCTGGGAATTATCCGAAATGGTTAACGCCTTTCCAATTTTTTGAGCTAAAACTGACACATAATCTTCCGCTTTTTGTTTAGCTTCTTTCATCGCCAACTTTCTAGCTTCCGATTGGTATTGCGTTAACTGAGAAGTTTTAAATTCTACAGTGTTAATTCTGTTTATTCCAGCATCAACTAGTCCTTCCATCAAAGCATCATACTGAGCTAAATCTTTTAATAGGATTTCGAGAGTTTGTGTGGCGTTATAATTATGTTTCTTTTTTTCATAATCATATTGGGGATTTAACGAAATACGCTTGGTTTGAACGTCTTCTTTGGGTAATTTAATTTTCTTGATAAACTGAATTACTTTTTCTATCGTTTCGTCATTTTGTTTTTTAACACTCGTAGCATTGTTTCCTTTGGTTTCGACAGTCACCGAAATAAATGCTTGGTCAGGAACTACTTTTACTTTTCCCTCTCCTGAGACTGAAATTTGTGGAATTGGTTTTAATTCTTGTGCTTGTGATACGCTCACAATTAAAAGGATTAGAATTAAGAGTACTTTTTTCATAGTGTAAAAATTATTAGTTAGCGTTCATCAATAAATTCGCTTTTACATTTCTGTCTACTTGCGTAAAGTCCTTTTTAGAAGCGAATAAATAGTATTTTTTATTATCGTTAATTTTTTTCAAATCTTATGCCACTTTATAGCTTTCCCATTTTTTCAAGCACAAACAATAGTAAAATTGGAATTGCCAAAAGCACGACCATTTCGGTATTATCTGAAAACAGTTGCGGTTCTTTAATTAAGGTTATCAAATACCCTCCAATAGCGCCTCCAAAATGTGCCGTATGCCCTATATTATCTCTTTTAGCCTTCATTCCATAAATAGAATATAACAAATATCCTATTCCGAAAATATAAGCTGGAATGGGAATAGGAATAAAAAACAGGTACAAATTCATCTCTGGATTTATCAAAATAGCAGCATATAAAATACCTGTTACCGCTCCAGAAGCTCCAATTGCCCGATAGGAATATTCGTTTTTATGAAAAAAAAGCGTTAACAAACTCCCCGAGAGCAAACTTCCCAAATAAATTAGACCAAATGAAAAATCGCCTAAAAAACCATAAACTACAGGTGCGAAAAAATACAGGGTTAACATATTAAAAGCCAAATGCGAAATATCAGCATGTAAAAAAGCGGATGAAAACATTCTAAATTGTTCTCCAGCACGTATGCTTCCGATATGAAACTCATATTTTCTAAAAAAAGAGATGTCTTCAAAACCTTTAAAACTCACTATAACAGTCAAAACAATAATAGCAATAAGGATGGTATTCATAAATGGATACTTTTAATATTTTATGTAAAAATAGAAATACTTTTCATAGGTTTTATCAAAGACCACCCTCTAAATATTGATTATAATGTATATTTGCATAAAATTCAAAGCATGCAACTTTTACTCTTTATAATTATATATCCTTTACTCTGGTTTATTTCTATTTTACCCTTCCGAGTGCTTTACGCTTTGTCTGATTTCACCTATATTATAGTGTATTATATCATTGGTTACCGAAAAGAAACAGTAAGAGAAAATTTAGCACTAACCTTACCGCATCTTTCCGATAAAGAGCGAAAAATTATTGAACGCAAATTCTTTCATCATTTTTGCGATGGCTTTTTTGAAATGGCCAAAACCATGACTATTTCCGATCGTGAAATCAACAGCCGATTTGTATTTACCAACTTGGAAATGTATCAAGATTTAGAAAAAAAAGAAAAAAGTATTGCTTTACTTTGTGCACACTATGGGAGTTACGAATGGTTAATTTCCATCAACAGGCATATTAATTTTAAAGGTTATGGTATCTATAAAAAAATTGCAAATAAATATTTTGATCAATTGGTTCATAATATCCGTTCCAAATTCAAAGCCCATCTAATTGATACCAAAGAAAGCATCCAAGTTATGACCGAAAACCAAAAAAATGGAGTTTTGGGAGTGTATGGATTTGCAAGCGACCAATCTCCAAAAAAAGGAAAGGCCTTTCATTGGAATAATTTTATGGGTATCACAGTTCCTGTGCATACAGGTGCTGAAATGCTAGCCAAAAGAATGGATATGAACATGATTTTTGTAAAAGTTAAGAAAGTAAAAAGAGGCTTTTATGAAGCCACCTTTGTCCATTTAACAGATGATGTTGTCGGGGTTCCCGATTATGAAATTACCGATACATTTCTACGTTTAGTTGAAGCTCAAATTTATGAAGCACCAGAATATTACCTTTGGACCCATAAACGATGGAAACATGCTATTTAAGAGTAAATCAATAAAAAAACTGTCCTTTTGAGACAGTTTTTTTATTATTCTAAAGTTAAAGTAATCTGACCATCATCGTCTAAATTTATATTCTCGTCAGACAAATCAATTGGTGTTTCTATTGTTTCTGGAATTTCTTCTTCCGGAATTTCATACGGTAACGGTTCCAATAGATTAACTTGTTTGAGTTTATCGGTAGTGATTTGGTTTCCTAAAGCCTTAAGTCCTTTTACAGCAATAAAACTTTCTAAATCGATTATTTGATTTTCCTTTTGAACCCCTTTTATTTTAGTAAATATCAACTCGGCCATAGGACGATAATCGGTCGAAACGATTTCTAATTGAGAGTTAGCATGCTCTGTAATAAAAATTTCTTCCTTATTTTCGTTTTCAACCAAAAAACGTTTGATATAATAACGTTCTTTCTCTCCATCATAATAAATGGCAGAAATAGGTTTTTTGGGATTCCATTTTTCCAAAACTACCATATCTTCCTCAAAGTGAGTCGTTAATTCAGGGATAATTACTTTAAGCTTTCCGGATTGTTGGATAATCAAGATTTTATCACTAGGTCTGAATTCTCCCAATAATTCTCCTCTTCCATCTACATTCAATCGTTGAACAGTGTCATCAAACCAAATTTTTCGGGGCAATAAGGTCGAAATTCCTTTCTCTTTGAGTTCGATTTTCTTGATTGGATATTTGGTAACCAAATTTCCTTTAGACGTTCTTCCTTTTATGGCAAGACTCGCAAAATCAATATCAAATTTCAATTTCTTAATTGTTCCTATCTGACGCAATAAAATGGTAATTACTTCTGCTTCCCCATTTGGATTACAAGAGAAATACAAGATTTGTGAACCCGGAGTTTCATTGGTTAAATCATAAGGTTTGTCTCTAGTAACTCCTGAAACATTGAAGCGTTTGATATAGGAAGGTCCTGATTTACCATCGCGGTATATCATATTATAAATGGTCCGCTTGTCATTTTTGTCGAAAATATCAATGTGAATAATATCTTTTCCAACAAATTTTTTGTCATCCACTTTACAAACCATCATTGTTCCACTTCTAAGAAACACGATAACATCATCAATATCAGAACAATCGGTGACGTATTCGTCTTTTTTCAAACTCGTTCCAATAAAGCCTTCTTCCCTATTGACGTATAATTTGGTATTTCTCAATACTACTTTAGTGGCTTCAATATCGTCAAAAATTCGCAGTTCTGTTTGACGCTCTCGCCCTTTTCCGTATTTCTCTTTTAGTTTAGCGAAATAGGCAATTGCAAAATCAATTAAATGCTCGATGTCATATTTCACTTGTTCAATATCCCCTTCTAGCGCCTCAATTTTATCTTGTGCTTTGTTACTGTCAAATCTAGAAATACGCATGATTCGGATTTCTAACAATCGTTGGATATCATCCTCGGTAACCTCACGTTTTAGGTGTTTGATGTGTGGTTTCAATCCTTGGTCAACAGCATCAAAAACGCCTTCTCTGGTGGTTTCTTCTTCGATTAATCGATAGACTTTATTCTCAATGAAAATGCGTTCCAAAGAAGCAAAATGCCATTGTTCCTCAAGCTCTGCCAATTGAATTTCCAATTCACTTTTGAGTAAGCCCACAGTCCTATTTGTTGAAATTTTCAACATGTCAGAAACCCCAATAAATAAAGGTTTATTGTCCTCAATCACACAACCCAAAGGCGCTACCGAAGTTTCGCAAGCAGTGAAAGCAAATAGGGCATCAATGGTTTTATCAGGAGATACCCCAGGATAAAGATGAATTAAAATCTCAACCTCAGCCGCTGTATTGTCTTCAATTTTCTTTATTTTGATCTTACCCTTTTCATTGGCTTTCAAAATACTATCAATTAATGTAGTCGTATTGGTTGAAAAAGGAATTTGGGTAATGACCAAAGTATTTTTGTCTAATTGCCCAATTTTAGCACGCACCCGCACCCTACCACCACGCATTCCTTCGTTATAGTTAGAAACATCCGCAATACCGGCCGTCATAAAATCGGGATATAAAGTAAAGGGTTTCCCTTTGAGGATTTTGATGGAGGCATCAATCAACTCATTGAAATTGTGTGGCAAAACTTTGGTAGAAAGTCCCACAGCAATCCCTTCGGCACCTGAAGCTAAAAGTAATGGAAATTTAACTGGTAAATTATTGGGTTCGGCACGTCTTCCATCATAAGAAACGCCCCAATCAGTAATTTTAGGGCTGTATAAAACTTCTAAGGCAAATTTTGACAAACGGGCTTCAATATATCGTGATGCAGCGGCACCATCACCTGTCAGTATGTTTCCCCAGTTTCCTTGACAATCAATCAGTAATTCTTTTTGACCAATTTGAACCATCGCATCTCCAATACTCGCATCCCCATGCGGATGGTACTGCATCGTATGACCCACTACATTGGCTACTTTATTGTATCGACCATCATCCAACTCTTTTAGAGAATGCATGATACGGCGTTGCACGGGTTTAAAACCGTCCTCAATTGCAGGAACGGCACGCTCCAAAATAACATAAGACGCATAATCCAAAAACCAATCTTTGTACATTCCAGTAACTTTGGTAATGGTATCTTCGCTGTTTTCGTTGTTTTCGTAGAAATGATTTCCTCCCGAAGCTATTATGTCTTCAAACCCTTCTTCATTCTTGGACTCGTTTGATTCTCCGTTATTCTCGTCTTCGTTTGGAACAATGTTATCTTCGTCTTTCATTAAATATTTCGAATTGAATAGTAATCAAGTATAAATTATTTATCGTTTAAAAAGCGTATTTTTCTTTACAAACGTGTTCTTTTACAATCATTTTATTCCCGTTTTTATCCTTAACTTCTTTTGTCAAACTATCACATTCCTTGTGATCATTGCTTCGTATGATAAAAAAAGTACCCGAAAAACTAAACACAAAGACAATTAATAAAGTTAGAAGTGTTTTTTTATTCATTTTTATTTAATTTATTTTCTTTGTAATTAAGGGGTTATAATCAATATTACTTATATCTATTGCTTAGTACGGTTTAACCCTATGTAAACTAACAATTAATTTTTCTCTAATACGTCCACTTCCACCTTCAGATTTTTGATGATAAATTCCTGTCGATCGGGGGTGTTTTTTCCCATATAAAAGGACAACAATTGCTCAACCGAAGTGTTTTTGTCCATCATAATAGGATCTAATCGGATGGTTTCTCCAATGAAATTCTTAAATTCATCTGGTGAGATTTCACCCAAACCTTTAAATCGGGTTATCTCTGGTTTAGGTTTTAATTTTTCTATAGCTGCTTTTCGTTCTTCTTCAGAATAACAATAAATAGTTTCTTTTTTATTTCGAACTCTAAAAAGAGGGGTTTGCAATATATACAAATGACCATCTTTGATTAATTCTGGAAAAAATTGTAGAAAGAAGGTAATCAACAATAACCGAATGTGCATTCCATCGACATCAGCATCAGTGGCAATTACAATGTTGTTGTAACGCAAATCCTGCATGTCTTCTTCAATATTTAAAGCGGCCTGCAACAAATTGAATTCTTCGTTTTCATAAACAATTTTTTTGCTCATTCCATAAGAATTCAAGGGCTTTCCTCGCAAACTAAAAACCGCTTGGGTATTGACATCCCGTGACTTGGTAATAGATCCAGAAGCTGAATCTCCCTCGGTAATAAACAAGGTACTCTCTAAATATCTTGGATTCTTAATATCGGGTAAATGCACGCGACAATCCCGTAATTTTTTGTTGTGTAAATTCGATTTTTTAGCACGGTCTTTGGCTAATTTTCTAATGCCCGAAAGTTCTTTTCGTTCCCGTTCGGCTTGAAGGATTTTACGCAATAGTAAATCAGCCGTTTCTGGATTTTTATGTAAAAAATTATCTAATTTCGTTTTTAAAAAATCATTGACAAAGGTTCTCACAGATGCCATTCCAGGTTCTGATCCCATATCAGTAGACCCCAATTTCGTTTTGGTTTGAGATTCAAAAACAGGTTCCATTACTTTAATACTAATGGCACTTACAATTGATTTCCGAATATCTGAAGGCTCGAAGGTTTTGTTGTAGAATTCCCGAATGGTTTTTACAATAGCTTCTCTAAAAGCCACCAAGTGGGTTCCTCCTTGTGTGGTATTTTGTCCGTTAACAAAAGAATGGTATTCCTCGCTATACTGTGATTTACTATGAGTTATCGCAACTTCGATGTCCTCTCCTAAAAGGTGGATAATCGGATACACCATGTCTTCTTCGGTGATATTTTCGTCTAACAAATCTTTCAAACCATTGTCTGAAAAGAATTTTTCTCCGTTGTAAATAATGGTTAACCCTGTATTGAGGTAACAGTAGTTCTTTAGCATTTTGATTACATATTCATTTCTGAATTTGTAATTTTTAAAAATGGCTTCATCGGGAATAAAAGATACCTTAGTCCCTTTTCTTTTGGTGGTTTCAATAATGTCTTCTTCGAGAACCAAATTACCTGCAGAAAATTCCGCCGCTTTTTGTTTGTCTTCCCTAACAGATTCTACTCTAAAGTAGTTCGACAGGGCATTGACCGCTTTGGTTCCGACTCCATTAAGACCAACTGATTTTTTGAAGGCTAAAGAATCGTACTTTCCACCGGTATTCATCTTAGAGACCACATCAACCACTTTACCTAATGGAATACCACGTCCATAATCACGAACCGTGACCGTTTTGTCCTTGATGGTTACCTCTATATTTTTGCCTGCACCCATGACAAATTCATCGATACAATTGTCGAGTACTTCTTTTAACAAAATGTAAATACCATCGTCTGGCGAAGAACCATCTCCTAATTTCCCAATATACATTCCGGGACGCATTCGGATGTGCTCTTTCCAATCGAGTGAACGAATATTATCCTCGTTATATTGATTTTGATCGGACATTATTGGAGTTTAACGAATTTGCGCTAATGTACTATAATTTGATTTATTTTAAAAGGGAGACGTTCCAAAAAATCAAAAAAAAACTGCTAAATTTCTTTAGCAGCTCATTCTCAATTTTACTCGATTATTTATAGATTTTAATTACACATTAAATCTGAAATGCATGACATCTCCATCTTTTACAATATATTCTTTTCCTTCTACTTTAAATTTACCTGCTTCTTTACATTTTGCTTCCGATCCATAATGAACAAAGTCTTCGTAAGAAATTACTTCGGCACGGATAAAACCTTTTTCAAAATCGGTATGAATAACTCCAGCCGCTTGCGGTGCAGTAGATCCAATATTTATGGTCCAAGCACGCACCTCTTTAACCCCTGCTGTGAAATACGTTTGTTGTTTCAATAATTTGTAGGCGGCACGAATTAATACTGAAGCACCTGCTTCTTTCAATCCCATGTCTTCTAAGAATACTTGGCGCTCTTCATAACTTTCCAATTCGGTTATATCTGCTTCAGCACCTACCGAAAGTACAATTACTTCGGCCTCTTCATCTTTGACCATTTCACGAACTTGATCAACATATTGATTTCCGTTAACGGCTGAATTTTCATCTACATTACAAACATACAACACTGGTTTTGCCGTAATCAACTGAAAACCTTCCATCAAAACTTCTTCATCATTGTTTTGAGGAATAACTGTTCGTGCTGATTTGGCTTGAAGTAAGGTTTCTCTGATTCTATTTAGCAAAGCTTCTTCAACCTGCGCTTCTTTATTACCCGTTTTAGCTGCACGTTTTACTTTTTCCAAACGTTTTTCAACATTCTCCAAATCTTTCAACTGCAATTCAATATCGATAGTTTCTTTATCGCGAATAGGATTCACATTCCCGTCAACATGAACAATATTGTCATTGTCAAAACAACGCAACACGTGAATAATGGCATTACATTCTCTTATATTTCCTAGGAATTGATTACCCAAACCCTCGCCTTTACTAGCTCCTTTTACCAATCCTGCAATATCTACAATATCTACGGTAGCCATTTGCACGCGTTCTGGTTTAACCAATTCTTCCAATTTTTCAATTCTTGGATCTGGTACATTTACAACACCTATATTGGGTTCGATGGTACAAAAAGGAAAGTTGGCACTTTGCGCTTTTGCATTGGATAAACAATTGAATAATGTTGATTTTCCAACATTCGGTAATCCTACAATTCCTGCTTTCATTATAGTCAGTTTATTTTAAAAGTGTGCAAATATAAGGTTTATATCTTTCAGAGCACGATTGAAATTATTTTTTATAGCGTGGTTTTATGTCTTCCAATAAGGAATTAATTAAACAACAAAAATCCTGAATAACATTCAGGATTTTGAGGTATATCAATCATTTTGAGCTATTCGTTATGCAAAAAAGCTTGTCTGTTTAAAAGCGTTTCATCGCTTTCTACGTGATTGTCATCTGGAATACAACAGTCCACTGGACAAACTGCGGCACACTGAGGTTCGTCGTGAAATCCTTTACATTCGGTACATTTCCCTGGAACAATATAGTAAATATCGTCTGAAATTGGGGTTTGCGCAGCGTCTGAATCGACTTCAGTACCATCAGGCAAAATCACTTTTCCGCTTAGTTTAGTGCCGTCTTTATATCTCCAATCGTCTGCTCCTTCGTATATTGCCGTATTTGGACATTCTGGCTCACAAGCGCCACAATTGATACATTCATCTGTTATTATGATTGCCATAGCTATTTATTTTAATATAAACCTTAATTTTGCTCAAAATTACATCCAAAACTATTCATAAGCAAATCAATATGACTTTAGAGCAAAAAAAAAATATTTTCATTGAACTAGGGCATTTCTTGTCGCAATTTTCTGAAAAAGAAAGCATCAAAAAGAATCATGTTTTAAATAACGATTTGTATTATGATGCCTTCCTAGATTTAATACAACTCTCCCAATCCCATAATGGTTGGTATACCCCTGAACAAGTCTATTTTTCTATACAATCGTGGGCATTAGCCTTAACGGAAGACAATTTAAACCAATGGTTGTCTGCTTATGATTTCAGAGAACAAAAATCAAAAACCGTTGGTTTAATTCTCGCTGGAAATATCCCTTTGGTTGGCTTTCACGATTTTCTGTCGGTATTGATTTCAGGACATCGTGTCTTGGTAAAAACCTCTTCTAATGACCAGCATCTATTACCCTTTTTGGCAAAATATTGCATCGCTGTAAATCCTGAACTAGCCTCCAAAATTACTTTTACAGAAGGTAAATTAGAACATTTTGATGCGGTAATTGCCACAGGAAGCAATAATACGGCTCGGTATTTTGAATATTATTTCAAAGACAAACCTTCAATCATTCGCAAAAGCAGGAATTCGGTTGCGGTTTTAAACGGACAAGAAACCAAAGAACAGATGATTGCTTTGGGCGAAGATATTTTTAGATATTTTGGTTTGGGATGTAGAAATGTTTCTAAGATTTT